>CAZVCZ010000007.1:0-34047 GCA_964626275.1 uncultured Bifidobacteriaceae bacterium
GATCACCCAGTACCCGTCGGCAGGTCGCACAGTGGCCGCGGCATACCCCGCGGAGACCACGAGCGCGATCCCGGTCAACCAGCCCAGGTTTCCGGTGACGACGACATCGGCGATGCCGATCAGGATCGTCGCTCCGAAGATGGTGAGCACGGCCGCCCAGGCGGGGATCCCGGTGTGGGCCGCCTGCGCGGGGGTGGACTGAACTTCCGGGTCATCCAGCGGTGGGGGTTCTGGTGCGGGCTCGGCCGTCTCAACGGTGACCTTCGGATCAGCATCGGAATCCGCGGGTGCGAAGAGGTGCTCGAAGTCCGGGTCCCACTGGGGGTCGGGTGCGGCCAGCGGATCGTCACCACGCAGGCTCACGCTGCGCAGGGTGACGAGGTCGGCAGGGTCGAGGGCGACAATGGCGTCTTCGGCGCCCTGAGCGTGCAGGGAGCGGAAGAGCCGGCCGGTTCCCGGTCGATCCTCCACGAGGGCTCAGGCTACGCCACCGGTGTCCTATGCGGCGGCGAACCCGATTAGGGTGGATGAGTGAGCACCCCTGAGATCGTGATTCCCGGGTTTCGCGGTCTGATCGTCGATTGGGGTGGCGTTCTCACCGGCAATATGCGCGATGCCGTTCGCCGTTGGGCTGAAGTCGATGGTGTTGACCTCTCCGCCTACGGCGAGATCATGCGGATGTGGCTCGGCGATGAAGGGGCGATCGAGGCAACGCTCAACCCGGTGCACGGGCTCGAGCGTGGAGAAGTCGAGGTCCCGCATTTCGAAGAACGTCTCGCGGATGAGCTGACGCGACGGACCGGTGTCCATGTCGACCCAGATGGGTTGCTACAGCGCATGTTCATCCACTTCGAGCATGCGCATGACATGACCGGACTCGTCCGTCGTGTGCATGATCGCGGCTACACCACCGCCCTGCTCTCCAACTCATGGGGCAATCACTATCCCGAACATCTATGGGATGGGATGTTCGATTACACCGTCATCAGCGGTGATGTCGGTATGCGCAAGCCCGAAGAACAGATCTTCCGATACACCTTCGAGTTGATCGGGCTGCCACCCGAGGAGTGCGTGTTCATCGATGATCTCGAGCACAATATCCGTGCGGCAGCCTCGCTGGGCATGCCCGGCATCCTTCATGTCGACTACGACACCACCCTCATGGAACTAGAAGCACTGTTCGGCATCGAACTGGCATGACTCCCCGTCAGTCCGAAATCGCACCAGCCGGCACTGCTAGGTCTTTATTCCCTGTTTCGCAGCGCGAGCCGTGGCAGGATTGAGCGGTGGCTGACCGTCTGTCCGCGATGGACGCGTCCTTCCTCTATACCGAGGGCGCGACCACCCCGATGCACGTGGGCAGCGTGGTCTTGTTCAGTGAGTCTCCCGGGGCGATGGACCATGAGCGACTCGTCCGATTGATCCGCGATCGGATCGCCTTCCTCCCTCGGTACCGTCAACGCATCCGCGAAGTCCCCGGCAACCTCGGTGCGCCTGTCTGGGTTGATGACTCGACCTTCGATGTCAGCTTCCACGTGCGCCGCTCGGCATTGCCCGCTCCCGGAACCATCGACCAGTTATATGAACTCGTCGCACGCATCTTCTCCCGCCCCCTCGATAGACGCCGTCCGCTGTGGGAGGTGTATCTGGTCGAGGGGATCGAGGGGCGGCGTTTTGCGTTGCTCACCAAGACACATCAGGCCATGGTGAACGGGCTCACCGCCGTCGATATCGCAGAAGTGATCCTCGACGAGTCCCAGGAGCCGAGTGCCGTGCCGGTATCCACCTGGCAGCCGTCTCCGGAGCCGGGTAATGCCGAACTCGTGGCCGGTGCCATCGGCGACTCGATCACACATCCGCGAGCTCTGCTGTCGAGGATCGGCTCGGGTCTCAGTGGTGTGGCCCGTTCGGTGAGCGATGTGGCGGCCACCGTCGCGGAGGCCACTCGAGGTTCAGAACTCGTACCGCTGTCGGTTGATGTGGGTGCCCAACGACGTTTTGACACCGTCGACCTGCGGCTTGAGGAATTCAAGACAGTGCGTCGAACGACGGGTGGATCGATCACCGATGTTGCCCTCGCCGTCGTCACCGGTGCACTGCGCTCGTGGCTGTTCTCTCGGGGTATCTCCCTCGCAGCGGATACGGTCATCCGAACCGTCGTGCCCGTGAGCGTGGCAGCCGACGATCCCCGGGCGAGCAAGGTGTCTGCCGTCCTCCTCGATCTCCCGGTGGGCGAGCCGGATCCGGTCATTCGGGTGCAGCGCATCAGTTATGACATGGCGCGACACGGTGCGGAAAGCCATGTCATCGGGGCCCGGTCCCTGGTGGAGTTGATGGGCTTCGCTCCGCCCACGATGCACGCACTCGGTGCGCGCGTGGGAGCGTCGTTGTCCAAGCGGGCCTATCACCTCGTGGTGACGAATGTGCCCGGCCCGCAAACGCCGCGCTTTGCCGGCGGTGCGCGGATGCTGGCTGCCTATCCGGTGCTTCCCCTCGGGCCTCGTCAGCCACTGAGCATCGGCATCACCTCCTATGACGGTGGTGTGTTCCTAGGTCTGACAACGGATCGCGATGCTGTCCCTGATCTTGATGTGCTCGTTCAGGCGGTGCGTGATGCGCTGTCCGAGCTCCTGGACTGCACACGATCCCGCCGTGGCCGACCGCTTCGCGTCGCACGTGAGTCGGAGGACTGACGCGATGGCGAAGGCGGCGAAGGACACCGACGCACAGACGACTCCGCAGACACCCCCCTCGACGGGATCGCGAACCGCGCTCGTTCTCGGTGGAGGTGGTGTTCTGGGAGCCGCGTGGACCGTGGGAGCACTGTGTGCGCTGCAGGAGACTCGCGGCATCGATCCGAGCAACGTTGACATCATCGTCGGCACATCTGCGGGTTCGGTGCTCGGTTCCCTGCTTGCCGCGGGAGTGTCTCCCCAGCAACTGAAGTCCCATCAAGAGGGAATTCCGATCACCGAAGGACCCCTCGCCGGCTATGCGTGGGACTACGAATCAGCCACCGGTGGATCGCGACCGTCGATGCCTCGACTGCGCGGACCCGGCTCGATCAAGCTGATCGGCTCGAGCCTTCGTCAGGCCTTCCGCATGCCGCCCACCGCGGTGCTGTCGGCCTTCCTCCCGGTGGGCACCGGTTCGCTGGATCGGGTGGGCCATCTGATCGATGCGATCACCCCGATGGACGCGTGGTCACCCCACGCGGATCTGCGCATCGTCGCGATGGACTACGACGAGGGTCAGCGTGTGGTCTTTGGGGAACCCCAGGCACCTGAAGCGCCACTGTCTCAGGCAGTCATGGCCTCATGCGCGATCCCGGGATGGTTCGAGCCCGTCACGATTGACGGACGAACCTATGTCGACGGGGGCGCCTGGTCGGCGACATCGGTGGATGTCCTTGTCGATGACGGAGTGGACGAGGTGTTCGTCATCGCTCCCATGGTCTCGTTCAACTCCGATGATCCCGATTCCTTCCTCACGCGAATCGAGCGACAGTGGCGTCGTCGTGTCACGCGCCGATGCCTGGAGGAGGTCGACCTCGTCGAGTCCCAGGGAGCGCAGGTGCATGTGCTCGGGCCGGGTGAAGAGGATCTCGAGGCCATGGGCGGCAACATCATGGAGACATCGCGTCGACTGCATGTGCTGGAGACTTCTCTGCGCACGAGTCGTGAGGCCTGGGAGCACGGTGGCGGCACCTCCTGGGCGCACACGGGTTAGCGGTTCGACCCATGTCCGCCGATTCGCCGCGGATCCTCGACGACCTGGTTGTCGAGGCGGGTGAGATCGCGCGACGCTCCCAGATCGATCCACTCGCGGTCGAGCTCCTCCAGAAGTACTACGCCCACATCGCCCCCACTGATCTGGTGGAGCGTACGCCGGCCGATCTTCTCGGCGCAGTGGTATCGCATCTTCATCTCGCTCGTGATCGCCCGCTCGGCACCGCCGCCGTGTCGGTGCACCCTCCCGATGATGACAACGATGGCTGGTCGATGGGGAGGACCGTCGTCGAGATCGTCACCGATGACATGCCCTTCCTCGTCGACTCGGTGTCAGCCGCGCTCGCCGCTCGGGGACACACGATCCGCCTGGTGATCCATCCGGTCATGCGGGTGCGCCGGGATCCAGCGGGGCAACTCCTCAGCGTGGACAGGACAGCTGCCCAGGACATCGACCACCGTGACACCCATCGGGAGTCGTGGATCCATGTCGAGCTCGACCGTAGTGATGAAGATCCCGCTGCGCTGGCACAGGAACTGAGGCGCATTCTCCTCGATGTGCGGGAGGCGGTGGAGGACTGGCCGAGGATGCGGGCTCGCGCCCAGGAGATCTCAGATGATCTCCGTCATGACCCACCTGTCGGTATCGACTCATCGATGGCGACGGAGACCGCGGAACTCCTCGAGTGGATGGTGGCCGATCATTTCACGTTCGTCGGATACCGCGAGTATGACCTTCGCGGGGAGCCGGGGGAAGAGTCCTTGCAGGCGCTGCCGGGAACCGGTCTGGGTGTCCTTCGCTCCGACCAGCCGGCCGCTCGAGCCTTCGCGAAACTCCCGACGCAGGCCCGAGCGCACGCGCGCGAACCGGTGACGCTCGTGTTGACCAAGGCCAATAGTCGATCGACCGTGCATCGCCACAGCTATCTGGACTACATCGGGGTCAAGCGATTTGACGGGACCGGCGCGGTGGTCGGCGAGCGACGATTCCTCGGCCTGTATTCAGCAAGTGCCTACGCACAGAGCGTCTGGGAGATCCCCGTGGTCCGCATGAAGGTCGAGGAGGTCTTCACTCTCGCGGGAGTGTCTCGGCGATCTCATGCCGGCAAGGCCATCGAGCACTTTCTCGAGACCTATCCTCGCGAGGAATTGTTCTCCACCCCGGTCGATGAACTCGCAGAAACCGCGATGGCCGTGTATCACATCGGTGAGCGGCGACAGACCCGATTGTTCTGGCGGCGCGATCCCTACGGCCGGTTCGTCTCCTGCCTGGTCTATCTGCCTCGTGATCGATACACAACGGCGGTTCGCTTGCGGATTCAACACATTCTCTGCGAGTCGCTCGGAGTCTCGATCATCGATCATGCGGCACTTGTCTCCGAATCCGCACTCGCCCGTCTGCACTTCGTTGTGCGAGCAGCTCCGGGGGAGTCACTCACCTATGCGGATCATGCTGACGTGCAAGAGCGCATCGTGCATGCAGTGCGCAGTTGGGAGGACGACTTTGCCGAAGCGCTGACCGAACGGCTGGGAGCGCAGCGGGCTGCGGAACTCCTCGCCGCCTACCGCCACGCCTTTCCTGAGGGATACAAGGAGGACTTCACGCCGAGGACGGCGAGCGCGGATGTTCATGCCATCGCCGATCTCGACGACGATGTCGATCTCCACCTCCATCTGTATGAACCCATCGGTGAGGATGCGCGTATCCGGCGGTTGAAGGTCTTTCGGGCGGGTGACCCGATCCCCCTCACCACGATCCTGCCGGTGCTCACCAGCCTCGGTGTCGACGTTCTCGACGAGCGGCCCTATGAGATCGATCGCTCGGGAGCCGGACCGGTATGGATCTATGACTTCGGGATGAGTCTCGGCGAGGATCGAATCCCTGATCGGGGCTCGTTGGGGGAGCGGTTTGGCGAAGCGTTCCTTGCTGCATGGGACGGTCAGGCGGAGGTCGATGTACTCAACTCCCTCGTCCTGCGGGCGGGGTTGCGGTGGCGTCAGGTCGCGGTCTTGCGGGCCTACGCCCGTTACTTGCGGCAGAGCACAGCGAGTTTCGCCCCGGTCCATATCGAACGTGCCCTGCTGTCCAATGTCGATATCGCCGTGAACCTGGTGCGACTGTTCGAGAACCAGTTCGATCCGAGCGCATCCACTGAAGCGGACCGTCGACGGCTCGAGCGCGGCGAGACGATGATCGAGTCGATCACCGCGAGCCTGGATGAGGTGGCGAGTCTCGACGAGGACCGCATCCTCCGCGCGATCTTGAGCATGATCGCCGCGACACTTCGGACGAACTACTACTGCCGCGATGCCGCCGGAACGCCACGGGAATTGCTGACCTTCAAGTTCGATCCTCAGCGCATCGAGGTGCTGCCTCAGCCTCGACCCCATGCGGAGATCTGGGCCTATTCTCCGCGCGTCGAGGGGGTGCACCTGCGCTTCGGTCCAATCGCCCGGGGCGGTCTTCGGTGGAGTGATCGACCCGCTGATTTCCGCACCGAGGTGCTCGGGTTGGTGAAGGCCCAGCAGGTCAAGAACGCGGTCATCGTTCCCGTGGGAGCCAAGGGTGGCTTCGTCCCGCAGCGCCTGCCCGACCCACAGCAGGATCGGGCCGCCTGGCTGGCGGAGGGCCGCGCCGCCTATCGGCTGTTCATCTCCGGGATGCTCGACATCACTGACAACCTCGTCGATGGCGAGGTGATCCCGCCGGAGGGAGTCGTTCGCCATGACGAGGACGACCCCTATCTCGTCGTTGCTGCGGACAAAGGGACGGCGACCTTCTCGGATCTGGCGAATGAAGTGGCGAGCGAGTACGGCTTCTGGCTCGGCGATGCTTTCGCCTCCGGTGGTTCGGAGGGTTATGACCACAAGGCCATGGGGATCACGGCTCGCGGGGCCTGGGAGTCGGTGAAGCGCCACTTCCGCGAACTCGACGTCGACACTCAGACAGAGGAGTTCACTGTCGTCGGCATCGGCGATATGAGTGGGGATGTCTTCGGCAATGGAATGTTGCTGTCGCCCCACATTCGTCTCGTCGCCGCCTTCGACCATCGCCACATCTTCATCGATCCGCAGCCCGACGCCGCGGTCTCCTATGCCGAGCGGCGACGCCTCTTCGATCTGCCGAGGTCATCGTGGACTGACTACGACCATTCCCTGATCTCTGCCGGAGGTGGAGTCTTTCGTCGATCGGCGAAGTCGATCCCGATCAGTGATCCGATGCGCCGGGTCTTGGGGATCGAATCGAGTGTCGAGTCGATGGAACCGAACATGCTGGTCCGCAGCCTGCTGCGGGCGCCGGTCGACCTGCTGTGGAATGGAGGCATCGGGACCTACGTCAAGTCTCAGTCCGAGACGGACGCGGACGTGGGCGATAAGGCCAATGATGCGGTGCGCATCGATGGAGCGGACATGCGCTGCCTGGTGGTGGGCGAGGGAGGCAACCTCGGGCTCACCCAACTCGGTCGAGTGGAGGCCGCCCATGCGGGAGTGCGACTGAACACAGACGCGATCGATAATTCAGCCGGCGTCGACACCTCCGATCATGAGGTGAACATCAAGATCCCGCTCGACCGTGCCGTGCGCGACAGTGACGTGACCGTGAAGCAGCGCAACGAGCTGTTGGCGGCCATGACCGATGATGTGGCGCGCCTTGTCTTGAGGGACAACTACTCGCAGAACGTGATGTTGGGCAATGCTCGCCGAGGCGCGCCGATGCTGATGGCTGTTCACGGTCGGATGATCCGAGATCTCGAAGCGCGCGGACTTCTCGATCGGGCGTTGGAGTTCCTCCCCACCGATGACGAGATCTCGCTTCGACTCTCGGCAGGCCAGGGGATGACGAGTCCGGAACTCTCGGTTCTCGCGGCCTACGCGAAGATCGCTCTCGCGCATGATCTGGGAACAGCGATCAGCGACGATGGCTGGTTCGCCGATCAGATCTCGGAATACTTCCCCGAGCGGATGCGGGAGGCCTTTCCGGAACTCATCTCCCATCACGCACTGAAGGACCAGATCGTCACCACGCTGGTCGTGAACCAGGTCGTGAACCACGGCGGCATCACCCTCGTCTTCCGCGCCAGCGAGGAGACAGGTGCCTCAGCGGCGGAGGTAGTGCGGGCAGCAGCTGCGGTGACGGGGATCTTCGACCTGCGCACGTTCTGGGGCCGAGTCGACGCTTTGGACAACGTGATCCCGACGGCCGCCCAGACGGCACTCCACCTGGAGTCGCGGCGCCTGCTTGACCGTGGACTGCGCTGGTTCCTGCAGTCGCGCGGACAGACCCTGGATGTCGCGCGTGAGGTTGAACGGTTCGAGCCGGTGGTTCGATCCCTTGCCAGCCGGGTGAGCGGTGTGCTGCGGGGGATCGAGCATGAGCGGTTCGAACGTGGAGTGAACGAGTTCATCGAGCTCGGGGCGCCCGTGGAACTCGCCGAGCAGGCCAGCGCGATGCTCGACGTCTTTGCGCTGCTGGATATCACTGAGATCGCGGAACGATCAGGAAGCGAGCCGAGAGAGGTTCTCGAGGTCTACTTCGCTCTTTCGGAGAGGTATGGCGTCGACAGGCTCCTCGGGCAGATCACAAAGCTGACCAGGGGCGATCGATGGAGTGCGTTGGCCCGGCAGGCGCTTCGCAGTGATCTATATGCGGCCCTGGCTGCGTTTACCCTCGGGGTGATGCGGGATTCTTCGGATGGCTCAGCCTTCGACCGCATCGAGAACTGGGAGCGACACCACGCCGAGGGGCTGGCTCGGGCGCGAGGAACACTCGAGCAGATCGCAAGCCAGGAGTCGGCGGATCTGGCGATGCTGTCGGTCGCCCTGAGGGTCCTGCGCACTCTGGTCACCCAGTCCCAGTCTGCAGATCCGAGACTGTGAACAACCGTGCAGCAGGAATCAATCCGCGTGGGGCACCATTGGCACGAAACAGGTTGATGAAACACAGCGGTGTAAGTCGCCCCTTCGGTTGACAGGTGACTACAACCTTCATCCACAGCCTTCGATTTCGGCTTGAATCAACGTCCCATCGGTATTTAGCGTCACCCCAGCACACATCGACCACCAATGAAAACCATTGGTGGACAGATGAAGACAGCCGTATGGGGGGCGCAGATGGAGCAGGTCGTCGACGGCATCGATGCCAGGGATGCCGTGGAATCACGGATTCGCGATGTCATTCGCCGTGCGGGCATCGATCCGATGCGCGACTCCGGTCAGGCACGCCAGATCGTCACCGACACCGTGACCGACTACCTCGCCGAGTGTCTCGATCGGGATCAGCCTGTCTTGGGCAATGGGGATGACCTTCGTCGCGAGATGCTCGATGCAGTGGTGGGGTTCGGTGCACTGCAACGCTTCTTTGATGATCCGGAAGTGGAAGAGGTATGGATCAACGAACCTGGCCGCGTCTTCATCGCGCGGGGTGGTCGAAGCGAGTTGACGACGACCGTGCTGACGGCTACCGAGGTTCGCGATCTCGTCGAGCGCATGCTGCTGTGGTCGGGCCGTCGCTTGGACATCAGTCAACCCTTCGTCGACGCCATGCTGCCCGATGGCAGTCGATTACACGTCGTGATCCCTGATATCACCCGGGAGCACTGGGCGGTCAACATCCGACGCTTCGTCATGCGACCCCGACATATCGGAGATCTGGTCCCCAGCGGGACGATCAGTGCGCAGGCCGCAGCGTTCTGTGAAGCTGCCGTCGTCAGCGGGCTCAACGTCATCGTGGCCGGGGGAACCCAGGCCGGGAAGACGACATTGCTGAATTCCCTACTCGGATGCGTTCCGGCGAGTGAACGCATCGTGAGTTGCGAAGAGGTCTTCGAGATCCACCTGCCACAGCATCCGGACTGGGTCGCGCTCCAGACGAGGGATGCGAGCCTGGAGGGAACGGGAGAGATTCCGCTTCGTCGGCTCGTGCGCGAAGCGCTGCGCATGCGTCCCACCCGTCTCGTCGTGGGAGAGGTGCGCCAGTCGGAGGCCCTTGACCTTCTCGTCGCCATGAACAGCGGAATGCCCTCTGCGGCAACGCTGCACGCAAACTCGGCCCGCGAGGCCGTCACGAAACTGTGCACCCTTCCCCTCCTCGCGGGCCAGAACATTTCCGCCGATTTCGTCGTGCCGACGGTCGCAGGATGCGTAGATATCGTCATCCACACCGCCACCATGCGCGACGGTCGTCGGCGGGTGCGGGAGATCGCCGCACTGCCGGGACGGGTGGAGTCCGGAACGGTGGAGGTGGCCGAGTTGTTCACGCTTCGCAATGGCCTCCTGCGGCGCGGCACCGGCTTCCCACCGCACGCGGAGCGCTTCGAAGCGGCGGGTTTCGATCTCTCGGCTCTTCTCGATGCCGAGCAGCTCGACGAGGCTGCCTGATGGGCGCGATCATCGGCCTCGGCGTCGCCCTGGGCATCATCCTGATCGTCCTCGGGATCACCACACCCCCGACAGCGAGAACACCGAAGCCGTCTCGGCTGAGTCGTCTGATAGACCGATCGGGAACGACCGGGGTGAGCGTCAGCGGCGTTGTCGCGGCTTGTGGCGGGATCGGCGTCGTTGCTGCCCTTATCGCCCTCGTCCTCACCGCCGTGCCGATCATCGCGCTCATCTGCGCGGTGGCGTTCGGAAGTCTCCCGATCGTCATCCTGCGCCGTCGAGCCCATCGGCGATCGCGGGAACTGAGGTCGAGTTGGCCCGATGCGGTGGACACCCTCGCATCGGCGGTGAAGGCGGGAATGTCACTCCCCGAGGCCGTGGCGGATCTCGCGGAGCGCGGACCAGAGTCACTTCGACCGGCGTTCGGTGCCTTCACGCGCGAATATCGAGCGACTGGGTCCTTTGCCACGGCGCTCACCACGTTGTCCGAGGAATTGCGCGATCCGGTCGCCGACCGGGTGGTGGCCTCACTGCGGATCGCTCGGGAAGTCGGCGGGAGCGATCTCGGCACCGTCTTGACCACGCTGAGCGCTTTCCTGCGCGCGGATGCGCGTACCCGAGGCGAGATCGAAGCCCGGCAGAGTTGGACGGTCAACGCGGCGAGGGTCGCCGTCGCGGCTCCCTGGATCACGTTGCTCCTGCTGTGCACCCGCCCGGAGGCGGTCCAGGCATATTCGACGCCGGCGGGCGGGCTGATCATCGCCGGTTCCGCGGTCCTTTCCGTGGTGGCCTATCGGATCATGATCGCCATTGGTCGGCTGCCCGATGATCCGCGGCTGGTTACTCCGCCGCAGCGAACTGCGGTCGGCGCATGAGCCTCGGGGCCCTGCTAGGGCTTCTCCTCGCCCTGGGGGTCATCCTCGTGTGGGTCGGAGTCGTGGCGCATCGTCGCCCGCGGCTCGTCGACCGACTCGCTTCGCGTGAGCGTCGATCGCCGGCGCCGGAACGGGGTCCTCTCGGAGCCTTGGTGGACATCCTCGGACCGAGCATCGCGGGCATCACCCGGCGATTCCGATCGGGGGATGCCGTCTCGGACTCGGTCCGCCGTCGACTCCTTCGGGCTGGGCTCCCCGACGATGTCGCCAGGTATCGCCTCGAGCAGGTGCTGTGGGGCGGCGCCGGGGTCGGTATCGGAGCACTCGTCTCGATCATTGCGATCGCACGCAGTGGATCGGTCAATCCGATCGTGGTGTTGCTCACCTGCGGTCTAGGCGCGGGTTTCGCGCTCATCCTGCACGATCGCCGGCTCGGGACCCTCGCCAAGAAGCGCGGCGAACGGATGGATCAGCAACTACCCACCATCGCGGAATTGCTCGCCTTCGCTGTCGCAGCGGGGGAGCCGCCGGTCGCGGCCCTCGAGAGAGTGGGGTCCACGGCCGAAGGGGATCTTGCGATGGAGATGCGGGAAACCGTGGCAGACGTTCGAGGAGGCGTCGGATTCGTCCCGGCGCTCCAAGCTCTCGCAGCCCGTGCCCCTAGTTCGTCCGTGGCCCGTTTCGTCGATGGAATCGTCGTTGCGACGCAGCGTGGCACCCCGATGGCGGAGGTGCTCAGGGCGCAGGCGGCGGATGCTCGAGCCGCCGGTCATCGACGGTTGATGGAGACGTCGTCCAAGCGCGAAGTCCTCATGCTCACTCCGGTCGTGTTCCTCGTCTTACCGATCGTCGTTGTCATCGCCCTGTTCCCAGGCGTGCATGGCCTGAATCTCACCGTTCCCTGACCGCCGGTATCCGGCAACCGCAGGAGAAGAGCACCACAAGAAATCCAGTTCACAAAGGAGAGAACATGACCAGGTTGAAAGAAGTGTGGCTGCGCGTCATCGCAGGAGCCGGTTCCGATCGCGGGGATGTGCCCGGATGGGTCTTGGTTGCGGTGATGACCGCTGGCCTTGTCACCGCTCTGTGGCTGGTGGCGGATGATGCGCTCACCGGCATCCTCGATCGAGCGATCAGCAGCGTCTCGGGTCCGTGACCCACGCCCGCCGGGGTGTGCGAGATGACTCCGGGAGTGCGGTCGTCGAATTCGCCCTCGTCACCCCGTTGCTTCTGATCGTCGTTCTTGCTGTGGTGCAACTTATTCTTGCGCTTCATGTTCGATCGACTCTCACAGCTGCTGCGGCGGAAGGGGCTAGGGCGGCAGCACTCGCGGAGTCCAACCTGGCGATCGGTGAACGGCGCACCCGAGACGTCCTCCGGGACGCCCTTGGGGGATCTGCGGCCACGTCGGTCGACGCCAGGAGAGTCTCCGTCGGTCGTGCGCCCGCGATCGAGATCGTGGTGACGGCGCGGTTGCCGCTGCTGGGCATGCTCGGCCCCGAATCGCTGGTCGTCACCGGCCACGCCTTCACCGAGCGAGGATGAGCATGCGTCGATGGACTCTGCTTAGACAACGATTCAAGGCCGACGATGGCGCGGCTGTCATCGAGTTCACCATCCTGGTGACACTCGTGCTGGTGCCGATCGTGTACCTCGTCCTGGCCGTTATGCAGGTTCAGGCGGGAGCCTTCGCCGTCACCCAGGCGGCTCGGGAAGCGGGGCGGGCGTTCGCTCAGGCCGACACGATCGCTCAAGCCCGATCCGACGCTGCGTCTGCCGTGAGCCTCGCCCTGGCCGATCAGGGTTTCGAGTCGAAGCCGGATTCCCTGCAGATCGACTGCGGGTCCCGCGGATGCCTGGCGCCGGGATCCGAGGTCATCGTCCGAGTCGATCTGCGAGTGCGGCTGCCCTTCCTGCCCGGCTCGCTCGGTGAGACCAGCGTGGGGTCCGTTCCGGTTTCTGCTGACCACCGGGTGCCGATCGACACCTACCGGAGCGCGCAGTGACGGCGGGTCACGCGATGAGAAGGGCAGGAGACGATCAGGGCAGCATCATGGTGCTCACCCTCGGGTTCATCGTCATCTGCATCCTCGCCGTGGCGGTGGTGGTCGATGCCTCCAGCGTCTTCCTCGCTCGTCGTTCGCTTCAGGCGGCGGTCGACTCGGCAGCCCTGGCCGGAGCGCAGGCGATCGACCTGGAGGACTACTACGCGCGCGGTGCCGCCGATGGCATTCGCCTCGATCCGGTGGCGGTCCGCAGTCAGGTGACACGACAGATGTCCCGCGTCGATGGGGTGCGGCTGGAGTCGGTGCGCATCGAGGGTGGTGAAGTCATCGTGACCGCGCGCACGCGTGTACGCCCGCCCTTCTCGGGCTGGCTCACCCCCGGCGGTGCGCAGATCCTCACCGCCCAGGCCGGCGCCACCCTGACCTACCGCCCCTAGCCCGACTCCGGGTAGAAAGTGCCCTATCAGGGCCATATCTACCCCGAGAACTACCCGAAGTGCGTCAGCGATGGCAGGTCGACCTTGACCATCACGCCAATGCCGAGTCCGGCCAGAACTGGATCTCCTATCTCACCGGGGGACTCGATGCCCTCGATGACCTCGCAACTGCGACGGCCGACTGAGGTGTGATCCGGGCCTGTTTCCGCCCAAGGAGTGGGACACTCTTCGCCCAGTCGTACTCTTGACCCTCGTGGCCATCCCCGATATCGCCGAGACTCTCGCCGACCTGACCTCGACGCTCACCAGCATCGAGGCGGTTGTCGATGTCGAAGCGGCGAAGCGGCGAATTGCCGAACTCGAGGAGGCCGCTGCGGCCCCCGACCTGTGGGACGACCAGGCCAACGCGCAGGACGTCACCTCCCGTTTGTCGCTCCTGCAGGGTGAGGTGCGTCGGGTCGAATCGCTGCGTCGACGGGTGGACGACCTCGCTGTCCTCATCGAACTAGCCGAGGCCGAGGATGATTCCGCGACGTGGACGGAGATCTCCACCGAGGTGGAGTCGCTCACCAAGGCGCTGTCCGAGCTCGAGGTGCGGACACTGCTGTCCGGGGAATACGACGCCCGAGAGGCACTGATCACCATCCGCAGCGAAGCCGGTGGGGTGGATGCCGCCGACTGGGCGGAGATGCTGTTGCGGCTCTACCTCCGCTATTGCGAGCGTCATGGTTGGCCGGTGGAGGTCTACGACACCTCCTACGCCGAAGAGGCCGGGATCAAGTCCGCCACCTTCGCGGTGAAGGCGCCCTACGCCTACGGCACGCTGTCCGTCGAGCAGGGAACGCATCGCCTGGTGCGCATCAGCCCCTTCGATAATCAGGGGCGACGTCAGACGTCATTCGCTGGCGTCGAAGTGCTGCCCGTCACCGAGCAGACCGACCACATCGACATCCCCGAATCCGAGATCCGCATCGATGTGTTCCGCTCCTCCGGCCCGGGTGGACAGAGCGTCAACACCACGGACTCCGCCGTACGGATCACCCACTTGCCGACCGGGATCATCGTGAGTTGCCAGAACGAGAAGTCCCAGATCCAAAATCGAGCTGCAGCGATGCGCGTACTTCAGTCGCGCTTGCTCGAGCAGCGTCGTCGCGAGGAGCAGGCGAAACTCAATGCCCTCAAGGATGATTCGGCCGGATCATGGGGAACCCAGATGCGTTCCTACGTCCTCCACCCGTATCAGATGGTGAAGGATCTGCGGACCGAATACGAGACGGGCAACACCTCGGCGGTGCTCGATGGTGAGATCGACGAATTCATCGAGTCGGGGATTCGTTGGCGCAAGCAGCAGGAGGCAGCGCCTGCCTGATCACGTCTCGCTGGCCATCGGTGTAGTGGGAAGGGTGAATCTTCCTCTCGGCATCGCCTCGACCAAACCGTCGGCGACAAGGGAGTCAAGGGCTCGCTCACGCTGGCTCATGTCGGCCCAGGCGAGGTCGAGACGCTTCTTCGAGACCGGTCCGTCAGCGGCGCGCAGGACATCGAGTAGGGCGCCTCGGGCCTGACGATCCGATCCGTCGTAGCGCGGCTGACGTCGTGGGCGGGGTGCGTCATCGGGATATCCGAGCGCACGCCAGCGGCATCCCTCGGCGACGGGACACTTCTCGCAGTGGGGTGATGCCGATGTGCAGATCAAGGCACCGAGTTCCATCAGCGCAGCCATCCACTGAGCACCGTCACCACTCGTCGCCATGAGCTCGCTGGCGCGTGCTCGCTCGGCCGCGGTGATCGAAGCAGCCGGATACGCACGCCCGCCATCGTGTCGAGCCAGCACCCGGCGGACGTTGGTGTCCAGTGCCAGGGCGGGGCGCTGAAAGGCGAAGGCAAGGATCGCTCCGGCGGTGTAGTCGCCGATCCCGGGGAGGGCGAGCAGGGCGTCGAGGTCATCGGGAACCCGGCCGTCGTGTCGCTCGACGAGGGCGTTCGCAGCGGCGTGCAGGCGTAGCGCCCGGCGGGGATAGCCCAACTTCCCCCAGGCCCGGATGACCTCCGCAGGGGTGGCGGCGGCGAGGTCGGCCGGGGTCGGCCAACGCTGCATCCAGGCACGCCAGATCGGCTCGACCCGGGCCACCGGGGTCTGCTGGAGCATGATTTCGCTCACCAGAATGCCCCACGGATCGGCGGGGGGATCGAGAGACGCATCTGTCCGATGATCGGATGATTTCGAGGGATTTCGCCATGGAAGATCCCGGCGAAACATATCAAACCAGGACATAAGACCAGGGGCGCTGCGACCCAGATCCGACATGGGCGGGGGCGCTGGCACGACCTGATGGTGGCACGTGATCGGCTGATAGGCGATACCGTGCTGATCCGTGAGCACGCTTATCTGGCCCACCGGGCCGCTGGCGCCGGGCGTCTATTGGCGCCGTCGGCTCGTCGTGCTCCTTGTGATCGCGGTGATCGTGTTCGGGATCTGGTTCATCTTCCTGCGCGGTGGAGGCGACGGTGGGGACGCCGGCCCGACCCCGGCACCGACGACCTCTCCCACCGCATCGCCCACGACATCGCCCACGTCATCGCCGACGGTTACCCCGTCTCCGACCCGTACAGATGACCTGTGCCTGGACAGCGACATCCTGGTTGAGGCCTCGGCGGAGTTCCCGATCTATCCGGTGGGCTCGACCCCGACGCTCAGTCTCATCATCACCAACATCGGCACGGTGGAATGCCGGCGCAACGTCGGCCCGGGTGCCAATGAACTGCGGATCGAGCAGAACGGCGAGGTGCTGTGGTCCAGCGATGACTGCAACCCCTCCGACGCCTCGGACATCATCTCGTTCAAGCGTGGTGAGGAGTTCATCACGCAGGTGGTGTGGGACGGGCGCACCTCAGCGACCGGCTGCCCGTCGGATCAGCCGCTCGTGGAAGCGGGTGAGTATCAGGTGGTGGGGCGCAACGGCGACCTGGTAAGCCTGCCCAGCGGCCTGCGCCTCGAATAGCCCCGAACCCAACTCCGCAACGATCAGCACTTTTTCGCCCCTAGGGAGTTGCGGAGTTCGGCTTAGGTCGAGTCAGCGGCCGAATCTCATGATCCGATCGAGGGACCCCAGGGCCAGGTTGAGGTGATCGAGCTCGACCACCTCCTCCCGTAACGGCCCCTTGTCGAGACGGGAGCGGGAGCCCTGGGGGACGAGGATCCGGGTGTAGCCGAGGCGGCGGGCCTCATTGACCCGAGCCTGCAGGTGAGGCACGGGGCGGATGTCGCCGGAGAGGGCAACCTCGCCGATCGCGAGGACGTGTCCAGGCATCGCGGTGTCGCGTTTCGCGGAGGCGATGGCAAGGCACACAGCGAGATCGGCGGCAGGGTCGCTGATGCGGGCGCCCCCCACTGTCGCCACATAGAGATCCGACGCATCGACCTTCTGTTCACTGATGCGATCGGTCACCGCGGTGAGCATGGACACGCGGGTGGGATCGAGGCCGGTCACCATGCGTCGACCGGTGGCCGTGGTGCCGACCAGCGCCTGGATCTCGGTGAGCAGAGCCCGTCGGCCCTCCATCGTCACGGCGACACAGGTTCCCGGGACCGGCACCTCGCGGTGTCCGCGGAACAACTCCGAGGGATCCACGACCTCCCGAAGCCCTGACTCGGTCTGCTCGAACGCGGCGATCTCATCGGCTGGCCCATAGCGGTTCTTCGATGCGCGGAGTAGGCGAAGGGATGTCGTGCGGTCGCCTTCGAAAGTGAGCACTGTGTCGACGAGGTGTTCGAGCGCGCGCGGACCGGCCACGGTGTTCTCGCGCGTGGACTGACCCACGAGGATGAGCGGAGCGCCGCGTTCCTTCGCTGATCGGGTCAATGCCTGCGTGACCTCGAGCACCTGGGCGACACCACCGGGTCGACCATCGACTTCGGGTGAGGCCATGGTCTGCACCGAGTCGATGATGACGAGCCTCGGCCGGTGTTCGCGAATATGCCCGAGAACAACCTGCACATCCGTTTCGTCCGCGACGAGGACCTGTTCGCTCATCGCGCCGATGCGCGCCGCGCGAATCCCCACCTGCTCCGCGGATTCCTCTCCGGTGACGTAGAGGACAGGAGCGTCGGCGAAGGATCCGGAGCCAGGCTGTTCACCGACCGCGTGTGCGACCGCGAGCAAGAGGGTGGACTTGCCGACCCCCGGTTCGCCGGCGACGAGGACAACCTGGCCGGGAACGAGGCCACCGCCGAGCACACGATCGAACTCAGCAACCTGCGTCGCCGATCGGTGGGTGCGTTGTTCGCTCGCCTCCGCAAGGGGTCGTGCGACGCGGGTCGGGGTGGCTCCCTTCGAGCGGACACCGGGGGAGCGGGTGGTGGTCGCAGCCTCGGCGACGGTTCCGAACTCCCCGCACTTCGAGCAGCGGCCAACCCACCTCAGGTGCGTCGCACCGCAGGAGGAGCACGCATAGCTCGTCGTCGCCTTGGCCATAGTCGGGCAGCGTAGGCGATCACCCCGACATAGGGGTGGTACCTGAGGTGGACTGTGGGTGGTTGCGAAGCCCGACTGCGTACTTCGGGTAGTTGTTCGGGTAGATATGGCCCTAGGAGAGCCCGAATTACCCGGAGAAGGGCTCGGGGTCGGCGGGGTGGATGAGCAGGGCCGCGCGATCGCCGCGATCGAGGACCTGGGCCATCAGGGCCTCCCGTGCCTCGCAGTACTCCACCAGCTTGTCGTAGGCCGGCTCCCCCATGAGCGCGATCAGCTCGTCGCGGTGGGTGCGAAACACCGGTTCGGCGGCGGTGTGGGCGTCGGGGTTGCCGCTGCAGTACCAGTCGAGGTCATGTCCACCGGAACCCCAACCTCGACGGTCGTATTCGGTGATGATCACGATGTCGCGCTCGGTGCCGTCGGGAAGTTCCTCGGTGTCGAAATCCCGACGCATCGGAACCTGCCAGCACACCTCGGGTTTCGTCTCGACGAAGGACACTCCCTCCGCCTCCGCGAGGTGATGGAGCGCGCAACCGTAGCCGCCGGGGAAGTCCCTGGAGTTGTGGAAGATGCACGCGCCGTTGACGACTCGGGTGGCGCGCTCCTTCTTACCGGACTTCACCGTGATTCCGTCACGCTTGCCGATGGATCGGTTTTCCCACATCTCCTTCGTGAGCTTCTTCGACCAGCGAAGGACGCGTTCCTCGTCCTCCCGATCGGCGAAGTGGGCTCCGAGCGCGCAGCAGCCAGCCTCGGGTGAATCCGAGTCGATGCCCTTGCAGCCTTGACCGAAGATGCAGTGGTAGCGGGAGGTCAACCAGGTGAGATCGCAGCGGAACCGCTGGTCCTCGTCGCCCGGGTCGTCGAACTCCACCCAGGCTCGCGGGAAGTCGAGCGGGACTTCGGTGGATCCATCCCGATTGACTCGGTGCGCGTCGCTCACTTCGGCCACCACTCCACCCTAGGGGGATCGGATGCCGGTAGCGTCATCGCCGTGCGGCTCGGTGTGCTCGACGTGGGCTCCAACACGGTGCATCTGCTCATCGTGGATGCCCACTACGGCGCTGCGCCCATTCCGGCCTCGAAATCCAAGATCGCCCTGCGCCTGGCCGAGCACCTCGATGAGCGAGGATGCATCGATTCCGTCGCGGTGGATTCGCTGGTCGGCTACGTCCACCGATCACTCGAGGTGGCCGAGGATCTCGGGGTCACCGAGATGCTGGCCTTCGCGACCTCTGCGATCCGGGACGCGCCCAATGGCGCGGAGGTGTTGCAGACCGTTCAGGAACGAACCGGCGTGACCGTGACACCGCTGAGTGGCGAAGAGGAAGCACGGCTGACGTTCCTCGCGGTGCGGCGGTGGTTCGGCTGGTCGGCCGGGCGCATCATGGTCGTCGACATCGGTGGGGGATCCCTGGAGATCGCCACGGGCGCCGATGAGGAGCCCGATGTCGCCGTGTCCCTCCCGCTGGGTGCAGGACGGCTCACGCGCGACTTCTGCCGAAGCGATCCGCCCGAGGCGGAGCAGATCCGGGAATTGCGACGGCATGTGCGCGCGCAGATCGCCGACGTCGCGGGTCGCCTGATGCGAGCGGGGGAACCTCGCCTCGCCGTCGCGACATCGAAGACGATGCGTCAGCTCGCGCGTATCACCGGGGCGGCTCCCTCCACCGAGGGTCCGCATGTCCGACGGGTGCTGACCCGGGATGATCTGGCGATCTGGGTCCCGAAGCTGGCCGCGATGACATCGGCTGAGCGTGCCCGCCTGCCCGGGGTCTCGGATGCTCGCGCACCCCAACTGGTCGCCGGGGCGATCGTGGCGGAGTCGGTGATGGATCTGCTGTCCTGCGACTCCTTCGATATCGGGCCGTGGGCGTTGCGGGAAGGGGTCATCCTTCGACGACTCGATGGGCTCGAGCCATGAGTGACACCCTCGGGTCTGGGGTGCGCGAGAACACCCTTCCGGCGGGCTTGACCGACGCGGAGGTCGCAGAGCGTGTTGCCCGCGGGGAGTTCAATGACGCCCCCGATGCTCACAGCCGCAGCCTGGCCAGCATCATCCGGTCGAACACGCTGACCTACTTCAACGCCCTGATCGGATCCATGTGGATCGTGATGCTGATCGTGGCGCCCTTCCAGGATGCGCTGTTCGGATTCGTCATCGTCATCAACACACTGATCGGCATCATCCAGGAATACCGAGCGAGCAGGACGCTGGCCAAGCTGTCGGTCATCTCCGAGGCGAAGATCCTGGTGCGCCGCAATGACACCGACGTCGAGGTGCGTCCCCGGGAAGTCGTGCTCGACGACATCGTGCTGGTGCGCCCCGGTGATCAACTCGTCGTCGACGGTGACGTCCTTGTCTCCGAAGGGCTCGAGATCGACGAGAGCCTGCTGACCGGCGAGGCCGACCCGGTCGACAAGGCACCCGGGGATCAGGCGATGTCCGGATCCTTCGTCGTCGCGGGATCGGGTGCCTATCGCGCAACGAAGGTGGGCAAGGATTCCTTCGCAGCCGGCCTCACCGCACAGGCGCGGAAGTTCTCGCTCACCCGCTCGGAATTGCGCGATGCAATCAACACCTTCATCCGACTCGCCTCGATCCTGCTGCTGCCCGTCGGTGGTCTGCTGCTGTGGAGCCAGTTGCGCGCCGATCAGTCGCTCCCCGACGCGATCCGCGGCACGATCGCGGGTGTCGTCACGATGGTGCCCGAGGGATTGGTGCTGCTGACCAGCATCGCCATGGCCGTCTCCGTCATCCGCCTCGCGCAGAAGAAGGTGCTCGTTCAGGAACTTCCCGCCGTCGAGGTCCTCGCCCGAGTCGACACCGTCTGCGCCGATAAGACAGGAACCCTCACCCAACCGGGAATGCAGGTGCGCGAGGTGATCTCGCTCCCGGAGGCCTCGGGAGCGCCCCGCGACCAGGCTGAGGTCGATGCCGCGCTGGGTGCGATGGGAGCAGCCGAGGAGTCGCCGAACCCGACCCTGCAGGCGGTGGCCGCCGCCTACCCGGCTTCCGCAGGCTGGTCGCAGACCGACAGCATCCCGTTCTCCAGTGCCCGGAAGTGGTCGTCGGCGACCTTCTCCGACCACGGCACCTTCCTGCTCGGTGCTCCCGAAGTGCTGCTCGGCGACACCCATGCCGGTGTTCTCGCCCAAGCAGATCAGCAGTCCGCTCAGGGCGCACGAGTCTTGCTGTTGGCGGCATCATCGGAGGGGTCGCGTCCCTCAGCGGATTCTGGTGCGGGCACCGTCGAACCGATCGCGCTCGTCATCATCGATCAGGTGCTGCGCCCGGATGCTGCGGACACCATCGGCTACTTCCTCGACCAGGGCGTCTCGGTGAAGGTGATCTCCGGGGATAACGCCGCGACGGTGGGTGCGATCGCAGAACGAGCGGGTGTCCCCGGCGCCGATGACCCGATCGACGCGAGGGAGTTGTCCGAGGATCCCGAGCAGCTTGCCGGTCCGGTCGATGACCACAGTGTGTTCGGACGGGTGACGCCGACGCAGAAGCAGGCGATGGTCGATGCGCTGCATCTGAGGAAGCGGACCGTCGCGATGACCGGTGATGGTGTCAACGATGTGCTCGCGCTCAAGCATGCCGATCTGGGCATCGCGATGGGCTCGGGCTCGGCCGCCACACGCGCTGTCGCCCAGATCGTGTTGCTTACCAACAAGTTCTCCGTCATGCCCAGTGTCGTGGCCGAGGGACGTCGGGTCCTGGGCAATATCGAGCGAGTCTCCGATGTCTTCCTCACCAAGACCTTCTACGCCTCGGCGACATCCCTCATCGTCGGCCTGAGCGTGTTCACGGCGATCATCTTCGGCATCTCGACCCTGGAGTTCCCATTCCTACCCCGCCACTACACGCTCATCTCGGCCCTCACGATCGGCATCCCCGGATTCTTCCTCGCCCTGATGCCGAACACGGAGCGCTTCCGTCCTGGCTTCCTCAAGCGGGTGCTGCTGTTCACGATCCCGGCAGGGTTGATCTGTGCGGGCACCTCACTGGCGACGTATCTCCTCGAACTCCGCGGCGGCTCCAGCATCGAGGATGCACGGACCGCGGCGACGGTCACACTGTTCATCGTCACCACAGCCGTTCTTGCCCAGTCGGCTCGTCCGTTGAACCTGCTCCGTGTGGGAATCGTGCTGCTCATGGTCGTGCTCTTCCTCGCTGTGCTGCTTGTGCCCTTCTCCGCCAACTTCTTCGCACTCACCATCCCCTTCGGCCCCGGCCTCACTCTGGCTGCGGTCTCCGGACTCATCGGAGTCGTCCTGGTGTGGGCTGCGACGGTCATCACCGATCGTTGGCGTCGGGCGTGACCATGACTCCAGACACGGGGACTCCCGCCGTCGCCCTGTCGACATCGTCGGTGTACCCAGAGTCGACGGCTTCAGCCTTCGAGATCGCAGCGCGCCTCGGATACGACGGGGTGGAGGTCATGGTGATGACCGACTCGGTCAGCCAGGACCCGTCAGCGCTTCGGCGCCTCAGCGAACACTTCGGTGTGCCGATTCTGGCACTTCACGCACCCTGCCTGCTCGTCACGCAGCGAGTGTGGGGAACCGATCCGTGGGGAAAGCTCGTGCGTGCTCGCGCCGCCGCCGAGGAACTCGGTGCACGGACCGTCGTCGTGCATCCGCCGTTCCGTTGGCAGCGCGAATACGCGCGCGAGTTCGTCGCCGGGCTGGCTCGGATGCGTGACGTGACCGACGTCGAGTTCGCGGTGGAGAACATGTACCCCTGGCGGGCTCGGTCACGGGAGATCGCGGCATATTCGCCGGGCTGGGACATCCGGGATGAGGACTATGCGCACACCGTGGTCGATCTGTCCCACACCGCCGTGTCGGGGACGGACGCGCTGCAGATGGTGAGCGATCTCGACTCGAGATTGCGCCATCTGCATCTCGCCGATGGCAGTGGCTCGGCGCGCGATGAGCATCTGGTCCCTGGCCGAGGCTCGCAGCCCTGCGCCGAGGTGCTGCAGCACCTGCGTGACACGTCATTCGACGGCACGGTCGTCGTCGAGGTCACCACGCGGCGAGCGGGATCCCGCATCGAACGGGAGGCGGATCTAGCCGAGGCGCTGGCCTTCGCTCGACAGCACCTCTCGCCTTCCGCGGGCTGACCGGGAGGCAGACCGGCCGGGCTAGGGTGGTGCCATGCCCGACGCAGATCAGCCCGCGGGTGGCACGGACTCGGCCAACGCCCCTCACGATGCCGACGCGCGGTCCGCCCTGGTCGATGCGGCCCGGGCGCTCTTCGCCTCCTCCGGATATGCGCGCACCACGATGAAGGGTGTTGCCGCTGCGGCCGGCGTGGCGCCCGAGGTGGCACGTCGGTACTACCGGAACAAGGGCGACCTCTTCGCCGCAGCGGTTCGCCTCCCCACGGATCCCGCGTCCGCCGTGCCCGCCCTTCTCGCCCCGGGGATCGAAGGCCTGGGCGATCGACTGGTGCGTTTCATGCTCACCACTCTCGATGATCCGCAGACACGGGCGGATCTCTTGGCGATGATGCGGGCCGGGGGAACGGCCTACTCCTCCACGCGCGCGCTCCAGGAATATGTCGAGTCCACGATCATCGACCGAATCGTGGCTGCGGTGGGGGTCCCGGATGCCCGGATGCGGGGTGCGCTCATCTCGTCGTACCTCATCGGCATCGCCACCGGTCGGTATGCGGTGCGGATCGAACCGCTCGCGTCGGCCTCGGACGAGCATGTCGTGCGGATGGTGGGGCCGGTCATCCAGTCTCTGCTCGATCCGCGTGTCCCCCTCGCCGCACCCCGATCGGAAAGCGAGTGACTTCGATGTCCTCAGCGAAACAGCACGGTTCGACGATCGCCGTCATCGGTGCAGGTGTGATGGGCGAGACATTCATCGGTGGATTGATCCGTGCGGGCATCCCCGCGGATCGCATTGTGATCGCCGAGAAGGTCGCCGAACGTGAGCAGCAGGTGCAGGACATCCACGGTGTCGCTGCTGCCGACCCCGCGCAGGCCGTCATCGGAGCCGACACAGTCCTGCTGGCGGTGAAACCCCAGGATGCGCGACAAGCCCTCGGTGTGATCGGACCCCACATCGAACCGGGCGCGGCGTTGATCTCCCTTGCCGCGGGGATCTCCACTGATGATCTGCAGTCCTATGTGGGCGATCAGGTCACCTGCCTGCGGGCGATGCCGAACACCCCGGCGGTGATCGGCGAGGGGATGACGGTGATTTCCGCTGGGGCCAAGGCTGATCCGGCGACGGTCGAACGAGTGCGGGACATGCTCTCGGTGCTGGGCAGCACCGCGGCCGTCGATGAGCAACTGCAGGATGCGGTGACAGCGATCTCAGGCAGTGGGCCCGCCTATGTGTTCGCTTTCATGGAATCCCTCGAAGCGGCGGGAATCGAGCTCGGTCTGGATCCTGAGGTCGCGCGATTGCTTGTGCTCCAGACAGTGGCGGGCGCCGCCCTATTGGCGCGAGGCAGCGATGTCGACCCCGCGGAACTCCGGCGTCGGGTGACCTCACCGGGAGGAACCACCCAGGCCGCGCTCGCGGTCCTCACCGGTGGTGACGGTCCCGAGCAGGGGTGGGCACCGCTCATCGCGGCGGCGACGCGTGCCGCCCGTGATCGCGGCGCCGAACTTGGTCGGGAGGCCTGACTCCCGATGGGTGATTCGGTGACGGTGGTCTGGGACGAGAACCTGCGTGCGTACGACTTCGGCCCCGGTCATCCGCTCGCGCCGGTCCGAGTTCAACTGGCGATGCGGTTGGCGCGGGATCTCGGAGTGC
Organism: uncultured Bifidobacteriaceae bacterium; assembly: GCA_964626275.1. Classification (GTDB taxonomy): domain Bacteria; phylum Actinomycetota; class Actinomycetes; order S36-B12; family S36-B12; genus M55B157. The sequence continues at coordinate 24,686 of CAZVCZ010000007.1, forward strand.
TGTCGGCGCCCGGTGTTCACGTACTCTCGCCGGTCGAATCAGCGACCCTCGAGGACATCGGACGAGTTCACGACGCCGACTACATCGAGGCTGTCCGGCGCGTCTCCGCCGATCCCACGCAGGTCGACCTTGCCCGAGGCCTCGGCACCGCCGACGATCCCGTCTTCGCAGGAATGCACGAGGCATCGATGCATGTGGCGGGTGCGACTCTGGCGGCGGCCCGTGCCGTCCACTCCGGGCGCACTCGCCATGCGGTGAACATCGCCGGCGGACTGCACCACGCGATGCCCGGGGCGGCATCTGGCTTCTGCATCTACAACGACATCGGAGTCGCGATCGCCTGGCTATTGGAGCAGGGCGTGGAGCGCATCGCCTATATCGATGTCGACGTGCATCACGGCGATGGTGTCCAGGCGATGTTCTATGACGATCCGCGAGTGTTGACCATCTCCATCCATGAAAGCCCCCGATCGCTGTTCCCCGGCACGGGATTTCCCAGCGAATCGGGTGGTTCGGGTGCGGAGGGGAGTGCGGTGAACATCGCACTGCCCGCGGGAACGGGCGACCAGGGATGGTTGCGCGCCTTCCAGGCCGTCGTTCCCGATGTCCTGGAGAAGTTCGCACCGCAGATCATCGTGAGCCAGCACGGCTGCGACTCCCATGCCGATGACCCCCTGGCGCATCTGGCTCTCTCTATCGACGGTCAGCGGGCGAGTTACCTCGCTATCCACCGATGGGCCCACCGCTTCTGCGATGGCCGGTGGATCGCCGTCGGCGGGGGAGGGTACGAGTGGGTGGAGGTGGTCCCCCGCGCATGGGCACATCTCATCGCCGAAGCTGCCGATGCGCCGATCGATCCCGACACCGCCGTACCCGAGTCCTTCGATGCCTTCGTCCGGGAAACGATGGGCCGTCCCGCGCCGGGGCGGATGACCGACGGCCGGGAGCCCTGGGCGAAACCCTTCGACTCCGGCTTCGATCCGGATGATCCGGTGGATGCTGCAGTCATCGCCACTCGATCGGCGGTGTTCCCCGCCCACGGTCTCACCATCGATCCTGATCCCTGGTTCTAGTCGCGCTGCACCCAACGGGGCGCTGACTGCCCGGCAGTCGAGGGTCTTTTTGGGATCGGATTCAGGGATTGCCTGCGCGTCACCCGGCTGCGACCACTACGCTCACGCAGGTAGTGAGGACGAGGACGACCGATCCACGTCGTGATCGGGCGGCCACCAGGCAAGGAGAGTGACCACATGGCGGGTAATCCCCAGCGACCCGGCTCCGCGGAGTCGGCCCCCGCGTCGATGGCTGATGTCCGCTTCCTCACCGTGGCCGAGGTGGCCACTGCCCTGCGCGTGTCCAAGATGACGGTCTATCGACTGGTGCACTCCGGAGAACTACCGGCAGTCCGGGTCGGTCGCTCCTTTCGAGTGCCCGAGCAGGCCGTCCAGGACTATCTGCAGTCCTCCTTCTTCGAGGCCGGCTGAGCCCCACTGGGTTCGCCTTCGGTGCGGTGACGTAGGCTCGGCGCACCCGTGAGGGCCCGACAAGGGCGCGACGGGACTGCAGACGAGGAGTGCGCCGCATCTTGATCGGTGCGGGCAGAACGAGCGAATGAGGTAGTCGATGGGCTCCGTGGTCAAGAAGCGCCGCAAGCGCATGGCCAAGAAGAAGCACCGCAAGTTGCTCAAGCGCACCCGCGTCCAGCGCCGCAACAAGAAGTAGGCCCCGATCCGGGGAGTCTGCTCATCCTCGACCCATTCGTCGTACCCTGACCGTATGGCCAGGGTTGTGCTCGTGACCGGAGCCGCCCGCCACCTCGGGGGGCGGATGGCTCGCATCCTGGCCCAGCATGAGGGTGTCGATCGCGTCATCGCCGTCGATGTGGTTCCGCCGAGACATGAACTCGGCGAGGCGGAGTTCGTCCGCGCCGACATCCGCAATCCCGTCATCGCCAAGATCATCGATGCGTCCGAGGTAGACACCGTCGTGCACATGGGTGTCATCGCGACACCGATGCAGGCCGGTGGTCGGGCGACGATGAAGGACATCAATGTCATCGGCACGATGCAGTTGCTCGCCGCATGCCAGAAGTCGAAGTCGGTGTCACGCCTCGTCGTAAAGTCCACCGCATCGGTCTACGGAGCTGGTTCACGGGATCCCGCGATGTTCACCGAGGACACGGCCCCCAAGCATCCACCGACCTCCGGGTGGGCCAAGGACTCGATGGAGGTCGAGGGATACGTCCGTGGCTTTGCTCGCCGACGCGAGGACGTCAGCGTCTCGATCCTGCGTTTCGCGAACATCATCGGCCCGCGGATCGACACGGCGATGACGTCGTACTTCTCGCTTCCGGTGATTCCGACCGTGCTCGGCTTCGATGCCCGCATGCAGTTCGTCCACGAAGACGACAGCCTCGAAGCGTTGCGCATGGTCACCCTGGCCGATCCCGACCGGGGGATCAACGGTGTCTTCAATGTGGCGGGTCCGGGAATCGTGATGCTGTCCCAGGCGGTGCGGCGGCTGGGCCGTCCTTCGGTGGCCGTGCCACGCTCCCTGCTCGGCATCGCAGGCCGCAGCCTCGGGCGTGCTGGCCTCGCCGACTTCTCTGCCGAGCAGGTGCGGTTCTTGACCTATGGGCGCGTGATCGACACCACGCGGATTGCCGATGCCATCGGATTCACCGCCGACTGGTCCACCCCGGCTGCCTTCGATGACCTCATCGCGGGACACCGGTTGCAGCCCCTCCTCCCGCTGCATTCCAAGATCCAGGTCGAGCAGGAGGTGGTGTGATGGCTGAGGCACGCATCCTCGCCTTCGATCCGGATGGTCCGCGACCGGGTCGGCGGACTCGCGGCGGGAAGGATTCCACCGAGTCGGCGACCCGATCGGGTTCGCGAGCAGCGAAGGGTTCCGCTGCGGATCCCTCCGAGCCGGACTCTGCGGACACCGGGCTCGCCGATGAACTCACCGAACGAGTGGCGTCGGTCGCACACTTCATCCGCCGGCGGCTCGCGGGTGATTATCCCGTCGATGATTTCGGCTTCGATCCGGAGTTGCTCGACTCCGTGCTCATGGCGCCGATGCGTCCCCTCTACAAGTCGTGGTTCCGGGTGGAGACCCGCGGGCTGGAGAACATCCCCGACGATGGCGCCGCCCTGGTCGTGGCTAATCACTCGGGCACGGTGGCCGTCGATGCCGTCATGACGCAGTTGGCACTCTTGGACGAGCATCCTGCGCATCGCAACCTGCGGATGCTCGGTGCAGACCTCGTGTTCTCCCTTCCCTTCATCGGAGAGCTTGCGCGCAAGGCCGGGCACACCCTGGCCTGCATGCCCGACGCGGAGCGTCTGCTCAACGATGGTGAACTCGTCGGAGTGTGGCCCGAAGGATTCAAGGGCATCGGCAAACCGTTCAGCGAGCGATACAAGTTGCAGCGTTTCGGTCGAGGCGGATTCGTGGCGGCCGCGGTCCGGACCGGTTCTCCCATCATTCCGACGGCGATCGTGGGAGCGGAGGAGATTTACCCGAAGATTGGTGAGATCCCGCTCCTCGCTCGACTGATGGGTGTGCCGTACTTTCCGGTGACACCCACCTTCCCCTGGCTCGGCCCGCTCGGCATGGTGCCGTTGCCGAGCAAGTGGGTCATCGCTTTCGGAGAACCTATTCCCACCGATGACCTTCCCGCGGGTGCCGCGGATGACCCGATGATGATCCTGGAGATGACCGATCGGGTTCGCGAAACCATTCAGCAAAGCCTGTACCGAGTTCTCGTCGACCGACCCGGAGTGTTCGGCTGAGTCTCGGCATCGTTGTTCACCTGCGTGTGAGCCGACCGATCGCGTAGCCGGCACCGACACCGGCCATCACGCCGAGCCCCGCGGTGACGGCTGGAGCGGCGCGCCGCATCTGGGCCCGACGACGGAAATCACGGATGGGCCAGTCGTTGTCTCGGGCGTGAGCGCGCAGGGCACTGTCGGGATTGACCGCGATGGGTCGCCCGACGATGGACAGCATCGGGATGTCATTGGCTGAGTCCGAATACGCCGAGCAGCGTTGGAGATCGAGCCCCTCGCGCTCGGCGAGCGCGCGCACGGCCTCGGCCTTGGCCATCCCGTGCAGCGGTGCCCCGACCAAGCGACCCGTGTACGTCCCGTCGACGACCTCCGACACTGTGCCGAGGGCGCCGGTGAGTCCAAGATGGGAGGAGATCAGTGTGGCGAGCTCCACCGGGGTTGCGGTGACCAGCCACACCCGTTGCCCGGAGTCGAGGTGCCCCTGGGCGAGAGCGAGTGTCCCCGGAATGAGCTTGTCCACCAGAGAGTCGGTGAAGATCTCCTGGCCGAGATTGACGAGTTCGGCCACGGTGCGCCCGTTGACGAAGGACAGGGCGGATTCGGTCGCCGAGGCCATGTCCTCGAGGTCCTCAGCCCCGGAGAGGACGAACTTTGCCTGCTGGCGGGCGAAGCCGGTGATCTGTGCGGCGGTGAAGAAGCGACGCCGGGCGAGACCGGCGGCGAAGTGGAACAGGCTGGCTCCGCGCATCAGGGTGTTGTCGACGTCGAAGAACGCTGCCGCGCTCCGATCGGTGGAGCCGATGTCGGGGCCGACCTCGGCTGCTGCGGCTGAGGCGCGCCCGGCCTGTCGGTAGGCAGCGAGTACGCCGAGATCGGGATCCACCGAGGCCATAGGCGTAAGAGTAGTGCGGGGGAGTCGACGCGAGTCGCTCAGCGGGTCTGCTGGTTCGTGCCAGGATCGGCACCGACAGGCAGGCCCGTTAGGCCGACAGGCAGGGCAATGAACGCCGGCAGGCAGGGCGCTGAACACTGTGATGCCTGAAGACTTCGGTCGGAGAGGGAGCGGGTGATGGAGGGGATTGGCGCAGAACGGGTCGTGCTGATCGGCCGGCCCGGTTGTCATTTGTGCGACGACGCCCGTTCGATCGTGGCGGAGGTGTGTGCTGAGCTCGAGGTGGGCTGGCGGGAGGAATCCCTGGTGGATCATCCGCGATGGGCAGCGCGCTATTCCGACCTGATCCCCGTGGTCCTCGTCGACGGGACTGAGCATGCGTCGTGGCGGGTCGACCCGGCCGCCCTGCGCCGAGCACTCCAGGCCCCCTGACCCCTACCTTCAGAATCCGCTCACGAAATGGTCGTGATCAGGGGAATCCGCTCACGATATGGCCGCCGTTTCGTGAGCGGATCCATGGGTGGCCGGAGGGAGATGTGCCGCTGCCAGCCGATAATCGGACGACTGTGTCCGGATGTTTTTGTCTCGGCCCTATCTTGATCCCTACCCTAGGGCCCGGTGCGTTCGCCCTCGCGATGTCACCTTCCTGTTGTCCTACATTCTCGAGGTCGTCACGTGACGTTGGTTACCGCCCGTGAGCGCCCTCGTCCGTTCCTCGGACACACCCCATCACCGACACCGATGACCTCGACCGTGTCGGCTGCGACGAAAGAGGGGATCCGCACCCCGTGAGCCCATCCCGATCCTCGAATCCGCCGGCGAAGAAGCCGGCTGAGAAGAAGCCCGCGGCCAAGAAGGCTGCCGAGAAGAAGCCGGCGGCGAAGAAGCCGGCTGAGAAGAAGCCGGCGGCGAAGAAGACCGCCGAGCAGAAGACCGCGGCGAAGAAGGTGGCCGTCAAGAAGAGCAGCGAGTCGCCGAAGCCGGTGAAGCCCACGGGCACCATCTCGTTGGTGGCCGCCGGTCCTGGCGATCCGGATCTGCTGACCCTGCGCGCGGCCACCCTGCTCGCCGATGCCGATGTGATCGTGGCGGATGCCGATGTGGTTGCGATTGCCGAAGCTCACGCCCAGCCGGAGGCGACGGTGTTGTCCGCCGTCGACAGCAGCGGTGTTCCGCTCGCTCCGGCGGACCGCCCCCGCGGTGTCATCGAGGCTTATCGCAGCGGCAAGAAGGCCGTGCGTCTGATCAGTGGCGATCCCATCCTCGACGGCAGCATTGCTGCCGAGGTTGCTGCGCTTCGCAAGGCGAAGGTCACCTTCGAGATCGCGCCGGGTGTCAGCACGCTTTCGGGTGTGGCCGCGTACGCGGGTTTCACGCTCACGACGCGCACAACTCGCGAGGTCCATGTGATCACCGGGGATGACTCTTCGGTCAACTGGTCCTCCCTCAGCGATGACCGCGTCACGGTCGTGGCCCTCGACGGCGCCGATCGAGCGACTGACATTGCTCGGGCGCTCGTCGATGCCGGCCGCAAGCCCACCACCTCGATCGCCATCACCCGAGACGGGACGACTGTCGAGCAGCGCTCCGTGGTCTCCACCCTCGAGGAGGCACCTGCTGCGATCAAGGCGGCGAAGCAGGCCGGTCCAGGGGTCGTCGTGGTCGGTGACGTCGTGGAGCAGCGGGACCGGATGGCGTGGTTCGAGGTGAAGCCACTGTTCGGCTGGCGCGTCCTCGTGCCCAGGACCCAGGATCGCTCCGATGACCTGTTGGATCGCCTGATGCGCGCCGGGGCCGTGCCGCAGGAGGTGGCGACCATCTCGGTCGAGCCGCCGCGGACCCCTCAGCAGATGGAGCGAGCCGTTCACGGCCTGGTCTCCGGTCGGTATGAGTGGATCGGCTTCACCAGCGTCAACGCGGTGCGCGCGGTGCGCGAGAAGCTCGAAGAGTACGGCCTCGATGCCCGGTCCTTCGCCGGGTTGAAGGTTGCCGCGGTCGGCGACGATGCGGTCGCGGCGCTCATCGCCTTCGGCGTCAAGCCCGATCTCGTGCCCTCCGGCGACCAGACCACGTCTGCGCTCCTTGCCGAGTGGCCGCACTACGACGAGATCGTGGATCCCATCAATCGCGTGTTCCTGCCCCGCGCGGATATCGCGACGGAGACACTCGCGGCCGGCCTGGTCGATCTGGGCTGGGAGGTGGAGGACATCACGGCCTATCGCACCGTCCGGGCAGCACCTCCGCCCGCCCACACCCGCGAGGCGATCAAGTCGGGTGGTTTCGACGCGGTGATGTTCACCTCGAGCAGCACGGTGCGCAATCTCGTGGGAATCGCGGGCAAGCCCCATGCCACGACCGTGGTCGCCTGCATCGGTCCCGCGACGGCGAAGACCGCCGAGGAGCACGGACTGAGGGTGGATGTGCTGTGCGAGGAGCCGACGCGGGCTGCTCTTGCCGAGGCGCTCGCTGCCCATGGCGAGATGCTGAGGCAGGCGGCCATCGAGGCGGGCGAGAGCACCTGGCGGCCGAGCCGCAAGCGGGCGTCGGCGCGCCGCCGGACGACCTGATCCATTCATCGCAGCTGCCGAGACCCTGAGCTGTCGCCGGGCGAGATGAGCCCGGCGATCATCCACGCCCGCGCGACCTTAGAGTGGTGACGTGAGCGAATCAACGGTGGTGCATCTGTTGCGCCATGGCGAGGTCCACAATCCCGAGGGCGTCCTCTACGGCCGGCTGCCGGGATATCAACTCTCCGAGCGGGGCCAGCAGATGGCCCTGCGTGCGGCCGAGGCACTCTCCGGCCATGACATCGCGGTGGTGACCGCCTCCCCACTCGTGCGGGCGCAGCAGACCGCTGCTCCGATCGCCGCGGTCCACGGCCTCGAGGTCGGCACCGACGAGCGACTCATCGAGGCGGACAACATCTTCGAGGGGCAGCGGGTCGGCGTGGGTGATGGCGTGCTGCGCAAGCCCACTGCCTGGCGTCACCTGTGGAATCCCTGGCGACCCTCCTGGGGTGAGCCCTACACCGAGCTCGCCGGTCGGATGTCGGAGGCGATCGTGGCGGCCCGCGAGATCGCGCCGGGCCGAGAGGTGGTCCTCGTCAGCCACCAGTTGCCCATCTGGGTTGCTCGACTCGATGCCGAGCAGCGGCGGTTCTTCCATGATCCGCGTCGCCGACAGTGTTCCCTCGCGTCCTTGACCTCGTTGCATTTCGACGACGACCGACTCGCGGCGATCACCTACACCGAGCCGGCGCGTGATTTGCTGGCCGATGCCGCACCCGGTCGAGGGGCGTGAACCCAGGGCGCGTGCGACCGGCTCGCCGGAGGGTCGCACAGGCGATCATCGCCGCGGTCGCCTCGGTCGCGATGCTGTCGGCGTGCGGGTCCTCCTCGGGCACGGGTGAGTCCGGCTTCGTCGCGGGTGACGGATCGTTGGTGCTGCTCGCGGAGGCCGAGCGTCAACCCGCGCCGCTGCTGGAGGGGGACACTCTCGCCGGCGATGTCTGGCGTCTGTCGGATTACCTCGGCGAGGTTGTGGTGATGAACGTCTGGGCCTCCTGGTGCGCGCCCTGTCGCGCGGAAGCCCCGGAACTGCAGGAGGTATGGGAGGAGTTCGAAGGGCGTGGTGTCCAGTTCGTCGGACTCGACACCCGCGACTCCGATGCCGCTGCGCTCGCTTTCATCGAGACCTATGGCATCACCTACCCGAACGTCATCGACACCGACGGTCAGTTGCAGTTGCTGTTCGCGGACACCCTGCCACCGCAGGCGATCCCGTCGACGCTGGTGATCGATGCACAGGGTCGGGTGGCGGCCCGAGCGCTCGGCCGAGTGTCGGCCTCCTCCCTTCGAGCACTGATCGAACCACTCCTGCCGCCTGGATCGGCGTGATGGGAGGGATCGGTCAAACGGTGACGGATGGCAGCCTTCTGCTCGCCATCCCCCTCGCCCTTGCTGCCGGTCTGGTGTCCTTCCTCTCCCCGTGCGTACTTCCGCTCGCTCCGGGCTATCTGTCCTATGTCACCGGTCTCACCGGCGCGGAGATCGCCGACGGTGGTGGCGGTGTGGCATTGCGCAGTCGCGTCTTCGCCGGCAGCGTGCTGTTCGTCCTCGGGTTCTCCGTCGTGTTCGTCTCCTTCGGCGCCGCCTTCGGCGGCCTAGGTGCGGTGCTGTTGGAGTACTCCGACATCATCAGCCGCATCCTCGGGGTGCTCGTCATCATCATGGGTCTGGCCTTCATGGGTGCCCTCGATCGGTTCTGGCCCGGATTCCAAAGGGAATGGCGTATCCATCGGCTGCCGCGCTGGGGAGTCTGGGGTGCCCCCGTGCTCGGTGTGCTGTTCGGTCTCGGCTGGACACCGTGCATCGGCCCCACTCTCACCGCAGTCCAGGGCCTTGCCTTCACCGAGGCGAGCGCTGCACGAGGTGCGCTGCTGGCCTTCGTGTACTGCCTCGGACTCGGCATTCCCTTCATCGTCTTGGGACTGGCCTTCCGTCACCTGGCCGGCACGCTGGCGTGGGTGCGGTCGCACTACGCCCTCATCATGCGCATCGGCGGGGGTCTGCTCGTGGCCATCGGCATCACCCTCGTCACCGGCCTGTGGACGGAGTTCACGATCTGGTTGCGCGTTGTGATCCCCGGATTCGAGACGGTCCTGTGAGTGCCGTTGG
>CAZVCZ010000008.1:0-31918 GCA_964626275.1 uncultured Bifidobacteriaceae bacterium
GACTGCCCAGGGAGCCCAACGCGGAAGGCGTCGACCGGTGAGTTTCAGCGGATCGGGATTGCTCGAAGTAGGCGGACCTCCGGCGGACGGGGTCAGCGGAGGGTTGGCCTCGGTCGAGGTGGGCGGAGTCATGGTGGTCTCACTCATCAGTTGGCCCCCGAGAAGTCCTTGCGCCGGGCGATAACCCAGCGCGCCGCCATGTTGACCGCGAGGGTGATGAAGAACAGCACGAGACCGGAGGCGATGAGGGCGCTGCGGCCGATCTCACCGGCCTCACCCCACTTCAGGGCGATGTTCGCGGCGAAGGAGTTGCCACCGGGCTCGGTGATCGCCCAGTTGATCTCGAAGACCGCCGAGAGCAGTAGGGCGACGGCGATGGTCTCGCCGAGGGCGCGGCCCAAGCCGAGCATCGCGGCGGAGATCATCCCGGGGCGGGAGAAGGGAAAGACTGCCATCCGGATCATCTCCCAGCGCGTAGCGCCGAGCGCGAGGGCGGCCTCGACGTGCATGCGGGGGACCTGGATGAAGACTTCTCGAGAGATGGCCGAGACGGTCGGCAGGATCATGATGGCGAGCACGAGTCCGGCCATGAGCAGGGACTTGGTCCAGATTTCGGGCTCGTTGGCGAAGATCGGGATCCACCCGAGGTACTGGCTCAGCCATTCTGCGGCCGGCACCACGTAGGGCATGAAGTAGTACAGGCCCCACAGGCCGAAGATGATCGAGGGCACCGCAGCGAGCAGGTCGACGATGAAGCCGAGGGTCGAGGCGACCTTCTTGGGGGCGTAGTAGGCGATGAAGAGCGCGATGCCGTAACCGACGGGAACGGCGAGCAGCATCGCAATGATCGAGGTCCAGATCGTGCCGAAGAACAGGACCGCGAAGCCGAAGACCGGCGGATCTGCATCAGGCAGCCAGGACTGCTCGGTGATCGGGTTGACCGAGTCGGCGGTCAGCGAGGGAATCGCCTGCCAGATCAAGAAGGCGGCGATTCCGGCCATGATGACCAGAACGAAGATGCCTGAGCCGGTGGACAGGCCGAGGAAGGTCCGGTCTCCGGGCCGCACCGAGGCGCCGGCGATGCCCTCGCTGGGTTTCTCTTCGGTGGGGGGCTGAGTGGTGGTCGCCATGAGTCCCTCGTGGGTCGTGGGGTATCGGGTGAGAATGATCGAACCGGGTGGGCCGTCAGCCCAGACTAGTGTCTGCGGGCTGTCGGCCCACCCGGTTATCGATCATGCCGGTGATGCAGGGATCGAGCTCAGGAGGCCATCGCGTCGATCGCGGCCCGGACCTTGTTGAGCAGGTCACCGCTGATCGGCACATAGCCTTCACCGGTGAGCAGGCCCTGGCCCGCATCGGAGGCAGCGTAGGTGAGGAAGCTCTTCACCAGCGCCGGGTTCTGATCAGCGGCGAGGCCCGCCTGGCAGACCGCCTCGTAGGTCACGAGCACGATCGGATAGGCATCGGCAGCAGCGACGTTGTAGTCGAGCTTGAGTGCCAGATCATCGCCCGTCCCGACCTGCTGGGCGAGGGTGAGGGCGTTGGAGGCGTTGGCGCTCGTGGGCTCCACTGGGCCGGCACCGTTGTCGACGAGGGCTCCACGGGAATTCTCAGCCTCGAGGATGTAGCTGAGCTCGACGTAGCCGATCGAGTTCGGGGTCTGCTCGACCGATGCGGCGACCTGGTCAGAACCCTTGGCTCCCTGGCCGCCGGGGGCGGTCCAGTCCTTGCCGGTGCCATAGGTCCACACGTCAGGTGCCGTCGCGGCGAGGAACTTGGTGAAGTTATCGGTGGTGCCGGAGGAGTCCGAGCGGTGGAATTGCGCGATGGAAGCATCGGGCAGCGCCGCGCCGGGGTTGATGGCGGCGATGGCCGGGTCGTTCCACTTCGTGATCTCGCTGGCGAAGATTCCGGCGATGACATCCGGAGTGAGGATGAGTGTGTCGAGTCCCTCGACGTTGTAGTTGATGGCAATGGCACCACCGACGAGCGGGATGTTGATGGCCGGTCCGCCGGAGCAGCGGTCATTGGCGGCCGCGAGGTCTTCCTCGGTCACGGCAGAGTCGGTGCCGGCGAAGGATGTCTGGGCGGCGATGAACTGCTCGACACCGGCGCCGGAACCGACGGGCTGGTAATCGATGGTCGCGCCTGGGCATGCGGTCTGGTACTGGTTGATCCAGACGGTGACGGCGTTGGCCTGGGCGCTGGAGCCGGCGGCCTTGATGTCGCCATCGACGCAGTCGCCGGACGGAGCTGCGGTCGGGCTGGCGGTGTCTCCGCCGTCCGAGGAGCCGCCGCAAGCGGCAAGAACGAGTGCGCCGGTGAGCGCGGTGGCCGCGAGCGCGGCAGTGCGGGTGAGTTTCACCCTGGACCTCCTAGTAAGTCGGTGTCTGACGTCGTCGACGCTAGGGAGGGCCGGTGAAGCCGCGGCAGGCCAAAAGTGAACTCCGGGTGAACGCCGGCCCAACACTTGGGGTTCGTCAGGGCGAGTGCCGCTCGACGGCGATGATCCGCGGCAGGTCCTCGCCGTCGAAATGCCGATGCACGACGAGGAATCCGCCGGGTGGCAGCTTCTCGTCCAGGTCGCCGTTGCCGTTCCAGCGCAGTCCAGCGATGGCCTCCACCAGGGTCGGCAGGACGGGGCGATGGGAGCACAGCAGGAGCGGTGCGGGATCGGCGAGCAGAGCCTGCATTCGCTTTGCCGCCCGCTTGGGGTGATCGGCATGACCGGTCTCGCTCACGGTCGGCTCGGCCTGGATAGGGGCCCCGATGCTCTTGGCGTATCGGCGGACGGTCTCCGAACACCGCACCGCGTCGGAGGAGTGGACCTGCTCGATGCCGTAGGCAGAGATAAGCGGGACGATCGCCTTCGCCTGTGAGCGGCCCTTGCCCGAGAGTGGGCGCTGGGAGTCATCGGTGCCCTTGAAGTCCGAGCGCTTCAGTGCCTGGGTGTGCCGGAGCAAGATCAGTGGACTCGTGGTGGGGAGTTCGGCGGCGAGGCGGACCAGATCGGCATCGCGGGGGTAGGTGAGCAGGCTCACCGCATCATCGACGCCGACCCAACGCACCTGGTCGACCTCGTCATCGGGGGCGAATCCCTCATCGCTGGCGACCTCCGCGCGCCAGTAGTCGACGGTCTTGTCCCGACCCATCGCCCGGTAATACTGACGTGGCAGGGGCACCCCGAGGCGCGGGACGAGACCTGTCTCCTCATCGCACTCGCGGACCGCCGCGGTGAGGTGGTGCTCGCCCGGATCGACCTTGCCCTTCGGCAACGACCAGTCCGCACGGTGCGGTCGATGGATGAGCAGGGTCTCAGTGCCGCGCGTTCCCTCCCGGAACAGCACGACCCCTGCCGCCCGGACAGGGCCATCGGAGTCTTCGTGAGCGGCCATGGTGGTGTCAGAGCATGCCCGAACGACGCGCGGCCTTGGTTGCCCGGGGCCAGTCTCGATCCAGGAAGACTGCCCGGTCCGCGAACTCGGCCTCGACCTCGACGCCGTGCAGGAGGCCGAGGGCATATCCGGTGGGGCCATCTGCGCTCGCGGCGAATTCGCGCAGGGCGACCTGGGCGACGTAGGCATCCTGGTGGTTGCCGAGGGTCTCGGTGACCTCCTTGAGTTCCTCAACCCAGGCCCCGACGCGCTTGCCGAACACCGGCGCGACGGCCTCGACCGCGTAGCGGGCCTTCTTCGCCGTGATCCGGGTCTCATGCCAGGGTGTGGCCTCGGACTCGGGGCGCAAATCCGCGACCTCCTTCTTCAGGCGCTTCCACGCGGCCGCCACGAGCGGGGGAAGTGCGTCTTCGCATGAGGCGCGGGCCGCGTCGGTCAGGTGAGGATCGTTCACGGCCGCGACCAGGGCGACCAGGAGGGCGCGGTAACGCGACGTCGACATGGCGGCGCGCGCGGCGATCTCAGCGTCACGTCGCCGCTGGGCGAGGGCGGGATCGATCAGGGACCGAACCGCTGATGCTTCACCGGCATCGAGCAAGCCGGCGTGGGCATCGAGGCGAGCCTGCAACACCTCGGCATCGCGTGCTTCACCGAGTGATGTCGCAGCCCAGGCAAGCTCGACCCGCAGATTGTCCGCCCAGTCCGCGTCGAGTAGCGGTCGAAACACCCGCAGCCCACTGCGCAGCCGGCGCGCAGCAACCCGCACCTGATGAACGGAATCGGGCAGATCGCGCCGCAGCCGCACATCCTGCAGGAGGAAGGCACGAACGTGGGTGGCCAGGAACGCCCGGACCGCCTCGCCCGCAGGGTCTTTCGGATTCGGCCAGCGCATCTCGGGCACGTCAGGTGGCGCACTGGTGCGGGGCCCGAGGGCTGCGGCGGCTTTGCTCATCGTGCCGGGCACCGCTCCATGATCGACGAGGGCCTGGACCACATCGTCGAGGACAGATTCGTCGATCTCCCCGTCCGGACCGGGAATGCCCTCGACCTCGATCTCGCGGAAGATCGCCGCAGTGCGTTCGCCGTCGAGGACCGCCACCGTGTCGTCGACGAGTTCGGCGGTGGGTCGTCCCTGGGCATCGAGCAGATTGATCGGCGTGCGTTCGGTGCGCAGTGTCACGACCGGGGCCAGTGGCGCCTCACGCACGAGCGCCGTGACGACGTCGAGTAACTCGGTGGGCACGTCGACGCCATCGGTGGGGGGCAGACGGAGTTCATCACGGGTGCCGGAATCGGCACCATCGACGGGCAGCTTGATGTGCCAGCCCGCATCCGAGCCACCTTCACGGCGTCGCAGGGTGACCCCCCAGCGGAACAGTCGAAGGTCGGCGGTGTCGTAGTAGACGTTGCGCATCGTGAAGGGCTGGCCGATGTCGACGCTGGCTGCTCCCCAGGTGATGCCCGAGAGCGGTGGTAGCCGAAACAGCGCGTGGACGCGCAACTTGCGCTCGACCTCGCGATGAGTGGTGGGGGGCACGTGGAGGTTGGCCGATCAGGCGAGTCGACCGCGGGTGCGGCGAACTTCGATGAGGGTCTCCTGGATGTCGCGCAGCGGCTCGCCTTCCGCATCGTGTGTTCGGCGCAGCCAGGTTCCGTCGGACTGCAACACCCACTTGGCGGTGTCAGGCTCGAAGCCGAGGGTGATGAGGGCATCGATCTCGGCGATGTGATCGGGGGCCTTGAGGCTGACGAGTGACTCGACGCGGCGATCGAGATTGCGGTGCATGATGTCGGCGGAGCCGATCCAGATCTCCGGATCTCCTCCATTGGCGAATTCGAAGGCCCGGGAATGCTCGAGGAAGCGGCCGAGGATGGAGATCACCTCGATGTTCTCGCTGAGGCCTTCCACGCCCGGCTTGATCGCGCAGATACCGCGGACCCACACGCGCACCGGCACACCTGCCTGGGACGCCCGGTAGAGCGCATCGATGATCTGCTCGTCGACGATGGAGTTGCACTTGAACCGGATGCGGGCCGGTCGTCCCGCTCGATGGTGCTCGATCTCCCGATCGATGCGTTCGATGAGACCACTCCGGATCGAATGGGGGGCGACCATCAGGCGGTGGTACTCCGTGTTCATCGAGTAGCCCGACAGCACGTTGAACAGGTCGAGGACGTCGTCGCCGACCTGGGGGTCGCAGGTGAACAGCCCGAAGTCCTCGTACAGGCGCGCCGTCTTGGGGTGGTAATTGCCCGTCCCGATGTGGCAGTAGCGGCGCAGTTGGTCGCCGTCATCGCGGACCACGAGAGACAACTTGCTGTGGGTCTTCAGCCCCACGAGGCCGTAGACGACGTGCACACCGGATTCCTCGAGTTTGCGCGCCCACTCGATGTTGTTCTGCTCATCGAAGCGAGCCTTGATCTCGACGAGGGCGAGAACCTGTTTGCCGGCGCGGGCGGCGCCGATGAGGGCGTCGACGATCGGGGAGTCGCCGCTGGTGCGGTAGAGCGTCTGCTTGATCGCCAGTACGTGCGGATCCTTCGCCGCCTGCTCGAGGAAGAGCTGCACGCTGGTGGAGAAGGAGTCATACGGGTGATGGACGAGCACATCACGCTCGCGCATGACACCGAGGACGTCGGGGGCGGAGGCGGTTTCGACCTCGGACAGTTCACGACTGGTCTTCGGGACGAACTTCGGTTGACGCAGGTCATCTCGATCGACGCCGTAGATCGTCCACAGCCCGGTGAGGTCGAGCGGTCCGGGAAGCCGGAAGACCTCCTGCTGGGTCACGCCGAGTTCCTCGATGAGCAATTCCAGGACATGGGGGTCGATGGACTCTTCGACCTCGAGGCGCACGGCAGGTCCGAAGCGACGCCGCAGCAGTTCGCGCTCGAGAGCCTTCAGCAGGTTCTCGGCGTCGTCCTCCTCGACCTCGACGTCCTCGTTGCGGGTCACTCGGAACATGTGGTGCTGGATGACTTCCATTCCGGGGAACAACTCATGCAGGTGCGCGGCGATGACGTCCTCGAGCGGAACGAACCGGTCGTCGGAGACGGGCACGAAGCGAGGCAGAAGCGGCGGAACCTTGACGCGCGCGAACAACTCGGCGGCCGTGGTCGGGTTTCGCACGACGACGGCGAGATTGAGAGACAGCCCGCTGATGTAGGGGAAGGGGTGCGAAGGGTCGACAGCCAGTGGGGTGAGCACGGGGAACACGCGGTCGTCGAAGAAGGAATCCATCGAGGCCTTCTCCGCTGCGGTCAGATCGTCCCAGTTCACGATGTGGACCCCGGCCTCGGCGAGTGCGGGCCGAACCTCGTCGCGGAAGATCTCGGCATGGCGCACCTGCAGTTCGTGGGCGCGCGCCCAGATTGCCTCGAGGACTTCGCGCGGGGTGAGTCCGCTTGCTGCGCGAACCGCGATGCCGGTGGCGATGCGGCGCTTCAGTCCAGCGACGCGGACCATGAAGAACTCGTCGAGGTTGCTGGCGAAGATCGCGAGGAACTTCGCCCGATCGAGGATCGGCAGGTGTGGATCCTCGGTGAGTTCGAGGACGCGCTGGTTGAATGCCAGCCAGGACAGTTCCCGGTCGAGGAATCGATCGGCGGGCAGGGGGCCCTGGGCGGCCTCGGTGGCGACTGCTGCAGTGGTGTCGGCGACCACCTGCCCCTCGGGCAGGTCTGCCTGAGGGCCATCGAGCATGGTCATGCCTCTAGGTTCTCACAGGCCGGGGTGCCCTGGGTGGGCCTTTGGTCCACGGTCGGCTGATGTTCACCTTCGGCCGTTCACCGTCGGTAGAGGGTGTCCGCATCCCAGCGGGTGAAGCCCAGCGACTCATAGAGACCGATCGCGGCGGTGTTGGCCTCATCGACGAACAGCATGGCCTGGGCCAATCCGGCCTGGCGAAGGTGGGCTAAGCCAGCGAGCACGAGGGCTCGGCCCAGTCCGGTACCGCGCCACGCGGGGGCGACACCGATGACGTAGACCTCCCCGATCGGCTCGTGTCCGTGCGAGTCCCGGCCGTGGACCTTCGTCCAGTGGAATCCGGCGATCTCGCCCGTTGTGGGCCCCATCGTGGATTCGGCGATGAGGAATCCATCGGCGTCGAACCAGTCCTCATCCATCCGCTGTCGCAGATCATCGAGGGTCCACCCACCCTGGTCCGGGAGATCGGCGAAGGCCGCGGCGTTCACCTCGATCCACGCCTCGTCATCGACGCCGGGGCGGAAACTGCGCACGGAGATGCCCTCCGGCCAGACGGGAGCGGGGAGATTGGCCAACAGGGAGCGTCGCATCTGCCACAGCACTCGGGCCTGGGTGAATCCGAGTGAATGGGCCAGATGGCCGGCATCAGCCCGACCGCCGTGGGCCCACAGCCGCAGCCGTCCGTCCGGGGAGAGCTCGATGAGCCGCTGGACGAGGTCCTGGCCGATTCCGTGCCGTCGATGGGCAGGATCAACGACGAGTTCGGCGGAGGAGCCCTCGACTGTGTCAGTGGTGTCGAGATGGGCGTAGCCGATCAGTCGGTCGCCGTTGATCGAGCGCAGGTGCAGGTCGTGCTCATCGCCGCCATGTCGAAGGTGCAAGAGCACGTGTTCGGACAGCGGCATGACACCGTCGTGACGCGCGGCGGTGTCGACGAGCGAGAGCACCTCGGCTGCCTCGTCGTTGGTCAGTCGGGGATCAACCCGGAGTTCGGTCACGGCGATCAGGGGTGGTCGACGTGCTCGACGGCAGGCTCGTCCTCCAGTGTGGCGACGGTCGCATCATCGGGACGGGCAGGAACGAAGCGGTAGCCGACATTGCGGACCGTGCCGATGAGGGCCTCGTGCTCGGGGCCGAGTTTGGCGCGCAGTCGTCGCACGTGGACATCGACGGTGCGTGTTCCACCGAAGTAGTCATAGCCCCAGACCTCCGACAGCAACTGCGGTCGGGTGAAGACCCGTCCGGGGTGCTGGGCGAGGAACCGCAGCAGTTCGAACTCCTTGTAGGTGAGGTCGAGGGCGCGACCGCGGATGCGGGAGCTGTAGCCGGCTTCATCGATGGTGAGATCGCCGCAGCGGATCTCCGACGGCGTGCTGGGAGCGGAGTCGAGGCTCGCGCCCAGTCGGGCGATGTTGACGCGCAGCCGGGCCTCGACCTCGGCCGGACCAGAGGTATCGAGGACGAAATCGTCGACCCCCCAGTCGTGCTGGAGGGCCGCCGCTCCGCCTTCGGTGAGCACCACGATCACGGGGATATCCACCCCGGTTTGGCGCATCAGGCGCGTGAGGCTGCGGACCTGCGGGAGTTCGCGGCGCCCATCGACGAGGACGGCATCGGCATCGGGACTGTCGATGAGGGCGGTCGCCTGCGCGGGCAGCACTCGGACCTGGTGGGTCAGCAGCCCGAGAGCGGGGAGCACCTCGGTCGAGGGCTCCGTGGCCTGGGTCAACAGCAACAGGCGCATCTGTCGAGGATAGTGGGTGGGTCCTCACCGACTTCAGGGGCGCGGAAGGATGGGCTCCGTGACGACCCGACGACACGTCGACCCCCCGGTCCGGCTGCGCGAGGCCACGCTGAAGACCCGGGATGGGCTGTCCATCTCCGCGGCGCACCTGCCGTCGCTGGATGACACCACCACCGGGATCGTCGTCATCCACGGCTTCGGCGGATCCTGGCGACAGGAGCGGGTCCTGCGCGTGATGGAGCACCTCGGCGAACACGGCGGGGTAATCGGCCTCGACATGCGCGGCCACGGCCGATCCGAGGGAGCGACCACCCTGGCCCACGATGAACCTCTGGATGTCGAGGCTGCCGCGCGATGGGCGCGGGATCTCGGCTATGACCGGGTCGTCACGGTCGGATTCTCGATGGGGGGAGCCGTCGCGCTTCGTCATGCGGGACTGATCCCCCGCGGGCCCGAAGCGGGCGGCACCGATGCCGTGGTGTCGGTGAGCGCACCTGCCTTCTGGTACTACCGCGGCACTCCGCCGATGCGCTGGCTGCACCGCGCGGTGATGAACCCGCTGGGCCGGGGCTATCTGCGCGCCGCCATGGGCACCCGCGTCGATCCGACCCCCTGGCCGGAGCCAGGGCCCCTTCCGCCGGTGGGGGCGCTCGCGCTCGCGCGTGAACGGGGCCTGCCGGTGCTCATCGTCCATGGTGATGCGGATGCCTTCTTCCCCCTCGAGCATCCCGAGGCGCTCGCGGGCGCGGCACCGGGTGTGCAGACATGGATCGAGCCCGGCTTCGGCCACGCAGAGGGTGCGATCGAGATCGACCTGCTGCGCCGGATCGGCGCGTGGACGGCTGATCAGTAGGGGAGAGGTCGGCCCGGTAGGCTGAGCAACGTGCTGGAGATCGTCTACACCGGACTGCTCGTGCTGGCCATCGTGTTCATCACCTGGTTCGCCGGCTACGTCGTCTACAAGCTGTACAAGGGCCAGGGCTGAGCCGCCCCATGCCCCCGCTTCCCTCGAGCCTGCCGGAGGAACTGCTCCCGCTGTCCTGGCTGATTGGGCGCTGGGCCGGTGTGGGGCTCGGGCAGTACCCCACGATCGAGGATTTCCGCTTCGGCCAGGAGGTCTCCTTCTCCACCGACGGTCGGCCATTCCTGTTCTACGCCTCCCGCAGTTGGTTGCTCGACGAGGACGGCGAGCGCATCCGACCGCTGGGTACCGAGACCGGCTATTGGCGGCCCCGCCCGGACAATGAGCTCGAGGTCACCCTCGCCCACCCCACCGGTTTCGCCGAGATCTGGGTGGGAAGCGTCGAAGTGCTCGGTCTCGCCGATGCGGCCATCACGTCCGCGCGAGCGACGCTGCGCACCGATGTCGTGGCGCGAACGGCGAGCGCGAAGCCCTATGAGTCTGGCGAGCGCCTCTATGGCCTGGTCAACGGCGAGTTGATGTGGACCTTCGATATGGCGGCCATGGGCGAGTCGATGGGCAATCATCTGTCTGCCCGGTTGAAGCCCGCGGACGCCGAGTCCGACGCCTAGCAGGCGGTCCCGTCATGCAGACGCACGAGGATCGCGGCGATTGGGCGGAGCAACTCCGGGGGAAGGGCTACCGCATTACGCCCCAGCGCCAACTCGTCCTGCAAGCCGTCGATGAACTCGGTCATGCGACCCCGGAGGAGATCCACGCCCACGTCCAAGCCCAGGCAGCCGGGGTGAATGTGTCGACGGTCTACCGCACCCTCGAGGTTCTCGAGGGAGTAGGCCTCGTCACGCATGCGCACATCGCGCACGGATCGCCGACGTATCATTCGGTGCGCGAGGAGCAGCACGTCCATCTGGTGTGCCGGACCTGCGACTCGATCGATTCGGTCCCCGCGAGCGAGGTCGCCGAACTACTCGACCACCTGGAGCGTGCCCAGGGCTTCACGCCGGATATCTCGCATCTCACGATCCACGGTCGATGCGTGCATTGTCGGGAATCCACGGCTGGCCATGAGCGTTCGGAGCATGCATGAGCGAATCTCCGGCCTTCGGATTGCCCGGAGCCGTGCCGCCCCCGGAAGGTTCGCCGGATGAGGGGGTGCCCTGGCACTACGGCGATCCCCATGCCGAGCAGCGCCGCCTCCTCGAGGGTCGGGCGAGCGTCGACCTGTCCCACCGCGGCGTGATCGCGATCACCGGACCTGATCGATTGCCGTGGTTGCATTCCCTCACCACCCAGGCTCTCGAGGGACTGCGCGCCGGAGACACGACCGTCAGCCTCGTGCTCAGCCCCCATGGGCACGTGGAACACGAGATGCATGTCATCGACGATGGCGAGACGACCTGGCTGATCACCGAGGGTTCCGGGGTGGCTGATCTGGTCGCCTATCTGGACTCGATGCGGTTCATGCTGCGCGTCGAAGTGGTGGACGCGACAGCGGAGTGGGCGGTCGTCGGGGAGCCGATCCGCGAGGTTGATCCGCAGGTGCCGACCTGGTTGATGCCGATCGACTTCGCCGGGCTCGGTGCCTCCGATGCCGGTGACGATCGCGGTGGCGATGCCTCGAAGTACCTCGATCATCGGCCCAGCTCGTTTGCGGCCCGTGAGGTCCTGGTGCCGCGAGGGGAACTCCTCGACCGGCTCGGCACCGAACCTGCGGGAACGTGGGCGTGGGAGGCCCTGCGCGTTGCCGCCGCGATCCCGCGGGAGGGGATGGAGACCGACCATCGCACGCTGCCCCACGAGGTGGGCTGGATCGGGCCGGCCGTGCACCTGTCGAAGGGGTGCTATCGCGGGCAGGAGGCGATAGCCCGAGTGCACAACCTCGGGCACCCGCCCCGCCGATTGGTCTTGCTCCATCTCGATGGGGGAGCAGAAATCCTTCCGGCGCACGGCGACACGGTGCGATCATCCGATCGCGAAGTCGGTTGGATCGCCTCCGCTGCAAGGCATTTTGAACTCGGGCCGATTGCGACAGCGGTGATCAAGCGAACGACCCCGACTGACATCGACCTCGTGGTCCAGGCCGCCGAAGGTGATATCGCCGCGGCCCAGGAGGTCGTCATCTCCGCTTGAGGGATCACTCCTCCGGCGGAATCTCCAGCAGGATCGTCACCGGGCCGTCGTTGACCAGGCTCACCTGCATGTCCGCTCCGAACCGCCCCGTGGCGACCTGTGCCCCTCGTCGACGAAGTTCGGTGACGAACGCCTCCACGAGGGGTTCGGCGATGTGGCCGGGTGCCGCGGCATCCCAGGTCGGCCGGCGGCCCTTGCGGGTGTCGCCGTAGAGAGTGAACTGGCTGATCACGAGCACCGGGAGCCCGAGATCTCCGGCAGAAATCTCTCGTGGCGAGCCTGGAGGGACACAGACATCAGGATGGTGGATGCGGTCGGTCTCGAAGATGCGCAGGTCATAAGCCTTCTGCGCGAGGCGCACCGCGATGCTCTCGTCATCACCGTGCGTCACTCCCACCAGGATCAGCAGACCCGGTCCATCGATTCGTCCGACCACCTCACCGCGGACCGAGACGCTCGCGGTGTCCACTCGCTGAACAACTGCCCGCATTCGGTGCACGCTACCCCCGGGGCTGCCACAATCCACCCGTGCCCGGCCGCGATGACGTCATCCGCGCCGAGGTCGTGCGTGGCGGGGTCGTCGAGAGCGTTCACCACGGACACGCGGTCGTGGTGGCGGGATCCGGAGAGGTAGTGCACTCCTGGGGCGATCCAGCTCAGCGGATCCTGCCGCGCTCGGCGCTCAAGCCCGCGCAGGCTGCCGCGATGGTGGCGTCGGGCCTCGATCTGCAGGGCGAACTACTCGCGCTGGCCGCGGCCTCCCACAGCGGAGAGCCCTTCCACCGCGAGGGTGCGGCTCGCATCCTCGCTGACGCCGGAGTGGATCCGGAGTTTCTCGCGACACCACCTGATCTGCCGTACGACCCGGTCGAGCGGGAGGCCTATCTCGCCGCGGGCGGGATGCGTAGCCGGCTCGCCATGAACTGTTCGGGCAAGCACGCCGCGATGTTGCGAACGGCCTGCCGGAACGGCTGGTCGCTCGAGGGTTATCTGAATCCGGTTCATCCACTGCAGCAACGCATTCGGGACACGATCACCGCGCTCGCGGGCGAGCAGCCGTGGACGACGACCGTCGATGGCTGCGGGGCACCGCTGTTCGGGGTGAGCCTGGCCGGCTTGGCTCGACTCGGTGCCGCACTCGGCACCGCGGAACTCCGGTCACCGGAGCATCAGGTGGTGACGGCGATGCGGGGCCACCCAACCTGGGTGGGCGGGACGAGGTGGGACTCGAGCACCCTGATGAGCGGACTGCCCGGAACCCTCGCGAAGGAGGGCGCGGAGGGCGTCTATCTCGTCGTGCTCGGCGATGGTCGCTCGATCGCATTGAAGATCGAGGACGGAGCCGATCGGGCGCGGCCGGTGATGATGGCGGCCATCCTCCGCTCCCTCGGGGTCGAAGCCCCCATCGTGACCCAGCAGAGCACCAGTCCGATCTGGGGTGGGGAACAGGTCGCGGGGGAGATCCGCGGTGTCTGCTGAGGAGCCCGACTCCCGTTTGCGACGCAGTCTCGGGTTGTCCGGCGCCGTGGTCGTCGGGGTCGGCGCGATGCTCGGCACCGGGGTCTTCGCGGTGTGGACCCCGGCTTATGCGCTCGCCGGTTCGGGTCTGCTCGTCTCCCTGCTCATCGCGGCCGGTATCGCCTCGCTCAACGCGATCTCGACGGCGCGACTCGCCGCGATCATCCCGCGAGCCGGGGGTGCCTATGCCTATGGCCGGGAAGTCCTGGGCCGGGCGCCGGGGGTGTTGGCCGGCTACGCATTCACGTTCGGAAAATCGGCATCGGCGGGAGCGGCCGCACTCACGATCGGGGCCTATCTCTGGCCGGAACAGTCCCGGCTGGTGGCGCTCGCCGCTATCGCGGTCGTGCTCATCCTGGATCTGCGTGGTGTGACCCGCTCCATGCGCGTGACCGCCGTCTCGATCATCATCGTGGCAGCCATCCTCGTCCTGCTCATGCTCATGTCCTGGCTCGCCACCGATGATGAAGCGATAGCCGTGGAACCTGTTGTGGAACAGGGGATCTGGGGAATCATCGCGGGCGCAGGAGTGATGTTCGTCGCCTTCGCCGGCTATGCCCGGATCACCGTCCTCGGGGAGGAGGTGCGCCAGCCGCATCGCACGATTCCTCGCGCGGTCGCGATCTCGTTCGCCATCGTGCTCGTCATCTACGCCGCCCTCGGGGTGACCGTGGTCCTCGCCCGGGATCGCCTCGGTGATCTCGGCGATGCCGCCCTCGACACGATCGCCCGATCGGTCGGTGGTGACCCGCTGGTGTGGGCGGTGACGATCGCCGCGGTCCTCGCCGCCGGGGCTGTGCTTTTGTCCCTCATCGCTGGTGTCGGACGCACTTTGTTCGCCATGGGTGATGGTGGTGATGCGCCCCGGGCCCTGGCCGCGGTCGGGCGGACCACCGCGGTGCCGTACCGCGCGGAGATTCTTGCCGCAGTTCTTGCCGCCGCGGTCGCGCTGATCGGTGGTCTGGGTGGGGCCCTGGCCCTGTCGGGAGCCGCGATCCTCACCTACTACGCGGTGGCGCACCTCGCGGCGTGGCGCCGGTGGCCCACCTGGGGCGCCCGCGTCGTGGCCGGGATCGGACTGGTCGGCTGCCTGGGTATCGCGGCCACTCTCGTGGCTCTCACCCTCCTCTAAACCCAACTCCGCAACTTTCAGCACTTTTTCGCCCCTAGGGAGTTGCGGAGTTTGGCTTGGGTGTTTGCTGGAGTTTGCCGCTCCGCTTGCAATTGCAAGCAAACGGGTGCACCATGGAGACATGGCACGCATCGACGTCGGCGACATCGGCGGGTTCATCCGGACCCAGCGCGATGCCGCATCGATGTCGCTTCGGCAACTCGCACAGGCCTCCGGGGTCTCCAACCCCTATCTCAGCCAGATTGAGCGTGGCCTGCGCCGACCGAGCGCCGAGATGCTCGCCCGTATCGCCGGGGCTTTGCGCATCAGCGCCGAGACCCTCTACGTGCAGGCAGGCATCTTGGACCCCACTGACGGGGATGTGACCGTCGCGAGCGCGATCGCCCGGGACACATCCTTGACCGAGAGCCAGCGGCGGACCCTGCTGGACATCTATTCCGCCTTCCAGGCCGAGAACGCTCACGACGGCGTACTCGATCCCGAGGGCACCATCGAGGAGGACACCACCCCATGAGCACCACACCTGCAAGCACCACCCCGAAGAAGACTGCTCCGAAGAAGACCACCGCGAAGAAGACCAGCCCGAAGAAGACCAGCCCGAAGAAGGCCACGGCCAAGAAGGCGACGACCACGAAGGCGACGACCACGAAGGTCTCGACCCCGAAGGCCACCGCGAAGAAGACCGCTCCGAAGGGCTTTGTCATCCCCGTTCTCGGTGTGACGGTGCCGACTCCGGACTTCGAATTGCCGAAGTTCGATGTCCCGAAGTTCGATGTCCCGAAGTTCGATGTCCCCAAGTTCGATCTCCCCGATGTCGACCTGCCGAAGTTCGAGGTGCCGACCGTCGAGCTTCCAAAGCGGGCAGAAGAGGCCCTGGATCAGGCGCGCACTCTGGTCGAGGACGCCCGCAACGGCGCTTCTCGCACCGTCGTGCTACTCCGCGAGGCTATTGGCGTCTAACTCGCGTCACTGATTCACGCGTGTGCCCCGTCCCACCTCGGTGTGTGGCGGGGCACACGCGTGTCGACCGAAGGATCGAATGCGCTTAGAGTGAAGACATGATCTTCGGAGCTGCGCAAAGCCTCATCACCCTCGTGCTCGGCGTCGGGTTTGCTGTGGTGAAGGTCTGGGCCTTCGTCGATGTCCTACGTCGACCGCAGAATGGATTCCCGGCGGTGGGTCGGCTGAACAAGACGTTCTGGCTGATCATCCTCGGCATCTCTGCGGTCACCGGAGTCGGGTTCTGGTTCATCAACCCCATCGGTCTCATTGGCATCGCAGGGCTCATCGCTGCCCTGGTGTACCTGTTCGACGTTCGCCCCCGTCTCATCGAGATCACCGGAGGCGGCCCTCGCTGGTGATCACCAGTCGGGCTGGATGCCTTCGCGACGCCACAGATCGATCTCTCTACCCACCCGGCGCGGAACACCCCACCGCTTGAGTTGCCCTGCGCCATCGGCGAGCAGGAAGATCAGGCCTCCTTCCCCGAATCGGGTGTCGGTGCTCGGATCATCGACCGGAGCAGTGAGCCGATCGCGGGGCGCCCAGGTGCAGCCCGACTGATCGCGGATCAAGACGCCTTCGCGAGCAATGAGGTGAATGCCCCAGCGCGAATCTCCGCGGCCCTGGCGTCGCCGCTCACTGACAGCACGACGGACGTAGGTGCCCGCGAAGACGGCGCCCAGTAGCAGCGCCCCTGCCAGGCCCGCGTAGACGAACCGTTCATCGCCAGCGTCACTGTCGAAACCCGTTCGCAGGACTGCGATCAATGCGGTGATTCCCAACGCTGCACACACCGCGAGCCACGCCACCGGCCACAGCAGTCCTGTCGGTTGAGCGGGCCGGAAACGATCGGATCCCGCGATCGCCCCACCGGGAACCAGGCGTGCGCGAAGCGAGGCTGGCAACTCGGACTCGGGCACATCGATGCAGATGCTCCCGGGCAGGTCGCCACTCATGGCCGCCAGCTAACTGCCATCCTCGACGGCGACACGAATGCGACGGAAACCCTTTCCCTTGTTCTCCACTTTCGTCACGCGCATGCGTCCGACCTGGCGAGTGGATGCGACATGGGTGCCGCCATCGGCCTGCACATCGAGCCCGGCGATGTCGACGATCCGCACGATCTCGATGCTCGGGGGGAGCAGGTTGGCTGCTGTGCGAATCACATCCGGGATCGCGAGGGCCTCATCCCGTGGCAGCGAATACGAGGTGATGGCGCGATCCGCCACGATTTCAGCGTTCAGGGCATCCTCCACCGATGCCTTGAACCCGTCGGGGATCGCCTCGAGGTTGAAGTCCAGCCGCCCCTCGAGGGGTTCCATGTTGGACCCTGTCACGAGGGCCCCGAAGTCACGGAACACCACACCGGAGAGCACGTGCAGGCCCGAGTGGGTGCGCATCAACGCGCTGCGACGCGGATCATCGAGTGCACCCTGGACTGCCGTTCCGATGGGCGGCAGAGGATCGCCCTCGGCAGGGATCAGCCAGAGATCGTCACCTCGCCGGACTCCCTCGATCCGGGTCTGTACCCCGTTCCACAGCAGCACGCCTTCATCGGGTGGCTGACCGCCTCCGCCGGGGTAGAACGCCGAACGGTCGAGCACGATCCCCTGTTCGGGGTCGACGGCGACGACTGTGGCAGTCCACTCCCGCAGAGTCGAGTCGTCGAGTTCGAGTCGATGGGTGCGGCCGTGGAGGGTCATGGGATCACCGGCCCTGGGACGCGACAGCGGCTGCCGCTTCAGCGGCGGCGTCAGGGTCGAGGTATTCCCCGCCGGGAGTGATTGGCGTCATGTCCTCGTTCAGTCGGTAGACCAAGGGGATGCCGGTGGGAATATTCAGCGCCGCAATGTCGGCATCGCTGATCTGATCAAGATGCTTGACGAGGGCTCGTAGTGAATTTCCATGCGCGGCAACGAGAACGGTCTTCCCGGCTCGCAGGTGCTCGCCGACGATGACGTCCTGCCAGTAGGGGATCAGTCGCTGCACGACATCAGCGAGACACTCGGTCGCGGGGCGCGCGTCAGGTGGCAGCGCGGCGTAGCGAGGATCATGGGTCTGGGCGAATTCGCTGTCCGGATCTATCGGCGGCGGTGGAGTGTCGTAGGAGCGGCGCCACAGCATGAACTGCTCCTCGCCGTAGGCCTCCAGGGTCTCCTTCTTGTTCTTGCCCTGGAGCGCGCCATAGTGGCGCTCGTTGAGCCGCCAGTTGCGTTCCACCGGCAACCACGACAGACCCGCCTCCTCGAGAGCGAGGTTCGCCGTGGTGATCGCCCGCCGAAGTAGCGAGGTGAGCACGACATCGGGGACGATCCCTGCGTCACGCATGAGGGCGCCTCCGCGAACAGCCTCTGCCCGCCCACGATCGGTGAGACCGACGTCCACCCAGCCGGTGAACAGATTAGCGGCGTTCCATTCGCTCTCGCCGTGGCGCAACAGGATCAGGGTGTAGCGGGCGTCGCTCATGCCGCCATCCTGCCCGATGCCGATCTCAGTCCGCGGAGGGATCGTCCATCAGGTGTCGGAACGCCTCGAGGTTCGTCGTCGGCTCCCCGTGCTCGACCCGCCAGTTCCATTCGCGACGGATCGCAGAAGCGAAGCCGAGTTCGAGCAGGATGTTGAACGAGCCATCGCTGTATTCCAGGACGCACCCGAGCACCCGGTCGAGTTCGTCATCGTTCACCGCGGACAGCGGAAGCCGCCCGCTGAGGTAGATGTCGCCGAGATGGTCGAGGGCGTAGGCCACGGCGTAGGTGCGCCGATTCCGTTCAAGGATCCACCGGTAGACGGCGGCATGGTTCTCCTCCGGGGCTCGGGCGACGAAGGAGTTGATGCTCACCGCGTGATCGCCGACCACGAGTGACACCGTGGTGAGCAACTTGCGTTCACCGGGAAGGGTGACGACGAAAGTCTTCGGATTGCTGCGCTCGAAGTCCAGGCCGGTGGATTCCAGGTAGTGACCGATGGCAGCGATCGCGCCGTCATGCGAGGGAGCCATGGCAGTCCCGCGATCAGGCGTCGGAGGCGGCGAGGGACAGCGGTCGGGCGGCGGCGAGTGCGTGGCGATAGGAGGTCAGCAGTCCTGATGCGGTCGCGGTCCAACTGAATTTCTCGGCATGCGCTCGCGCCTCGGCGGCGAGTGCGTCGCGATGTCGTGGATGCTCGATCAGATCCGTGATTACGTTCCCCCACACCTGCGGATCATGCCCGGGGATGAGGATGCCGCTGACGCCGTCATCAACGGCAGTGCGCAGCCCCCCGACATCGGCGGCGATGACCGGGGTGCCGCATGCCTGCGACTCCACAGCCACGAGCCCGAAGGACTCGGAGTAGGAGGGCACGACCGTCCAGTCCGCAGCCGAGTACCAGGTCGCCAGGCGCGTCCGATCGCTCGGTGGCTCGAATCGCACGCGATCGGAGATCCCCAGGTCGGCCGCGAGATCGGCGAGAGCGGTGGGATGGGCCAGACCGGTGCCCGAGGGGCCTCCGTTCACGGCCACCACGATCGGAGCGTCCGGCCGCTCCTGGAGGACTCGCGCCACCGCCTTGATCAGCAGGTCCGGGGCCTTCAACGGCTGGATGCGACCCACGAAAAGCAACACGATGGCGCCGGGATCGATGCCGAGTTCGCGACGCGCGGCCAGTGGGTCCCGGCGAGTGAACGCCTCGAGATCGACGCCGGGGTGAACGACATCGACGTGGGCGGGGTCGGCTGAGTAGAGCTCGACCAACTGGCGGGCCTCGTCATGGGTGTTGGCGATGAGCCGGGACGAGGCATCGACCACCTGCTGCTCCCCGATGACACGCACCTCCGGCTCAGGAGTGTCGCCCTCGGCGAGATCGGAGTTCTTCACCTTGGCCAGGGTGTGCATCGAGTGCACGAGCGGCACGTCCCAGCGCTCGGAGGCCAGCCAGCCGACCTGACCCGACAGCCAGTAGTGGGAGTGCAGGAGATCGAACCAACCCTCGGGGTGCTGTGCTTCGACCTGGAGCAGCGCCACGCTGAAGGCGCACATCTGCGCGGGCAGGTCCTCCTTGCGCAGCGCCTCGAAGGGTCCCGCGCGCAGGTGGCGAACGGTGACCCCGGGTTCCACCTCGACGACCGGCGGGAGCTGGGATGACACGGCTCGGGTGAAGATCTCGACCTCGACCCCGCGGGACGCGAGATGTCGGGCAGTCTGCAGGACGTAGACGTTCATGCCCCCGGCGTCCCCGGTCCCGGGCTGCTCGAGGGGGGAGGTGTGCAGGGACACGACGCCGATGCGACGTGGTGTCGCGGGCGCGAGTCGTGGATGCACGGGCAGACCTCCGAGGTGATGAACGCCCCTAGTCTGGCCTATCGGCTGCCGGAGGGCATGCCGGCGTCCTGTCGGGAGGGATCTGGCTCAGGGCGTCTGGTCGCTCAGGCTTACTGCGACGTAGGGCTCGCCGGTCACGATATTGACCACCCGACGGGTCACCGAGACAGCGTGATCGGCGAAGCGCTCGTAGTAGCGCGACAGCAGGGTGGTGTCGATGGCGGCCTCCACCCCGTGGCTCCACGACGGGGAGAGCACGATGGTGAACAGCTCCCGATGGAGCCGGTCCATCTGCTCGTCGTGGGCAGCGATATCTGCGGCGAGTGCGACGTCCTTCGTCGCGATCACCGCTCCGGTCTTGGACACGATGGCCTCGGCGATCCCGCCCATCTCGGCGAAGGTGGCCCGCAACTCGGTCGGGATGGCCTGATGGGGGTAGCGCATGCGTGCTTGCTTGGCGACATGCTCGGCGAGGTCTCCCATGCGCTCGAGGGAGGCGGAGATCCGCAGCGCCCCGATGACGATGCGCAGATCGGTAGCGACGGGGGCTTGGAGGGCGATGACCTCGGCGCACTTGGACTCGATCTCGGCGGCGACGGCGTCGACATCGGCATCGGCGGCGATGACGGTCTCGGCAAGTTGGAGATTCGCGTCGAGCAGCGACTGGGTGGCGAGGTTCATCGCCGAGCCCACCAGGCGGGTCAGGCGGACCAGGTCATCGCTGATGACGTCGAGCTGCTCGTAGTACTCCTGGCGCATGTGTTCACCCTTCATGACGCGAGGGTCGGGGACCAACGTGAACGGAGTCCGGCTATCAGGTGAACCTGGGGTGACACCCGATGAATGCTGGGCCAATCAATGCAAACCTACCCTGTCGCAGGGGTGTCTTTCGGGATCTGGACATTACGCTTCTGAGCGTGGTGGTTCGCCGGCGGCGCCAGGCCAAGCAGGAGCAGGTGGGGATAACCCCTGCCCGCACGACGCCGATCGTCCCCGACGAGGTGGTCCGGGTCCTGTCCGTTCTCCCGGGTGCGTCCTTGGTCGTGGATGAGGAGTCCTCGATCCTGCGGGCCACCCCTCGTGCAGAGGCGCTCGGTCTGGTGCGTCGTGACCAGGTGTCGGTCGCGAGCCTTCGGGATCTGGTGCGCCGGGTCGCGGCGGACGGGTCGGCGCGCGAACGCGAGGTTCGGGTGCGTCGCCCGCCCCTGGGCCGGGGACTGCTCGATCTACGGGTCCAGGTTGCTCCGCTCGCGAATGGCATGTTTCTCGTCCTCGTCAACGATCTCTCCGAGGAGCGCCGTGTCGATGCGGTTCGCCGAGACTTCGTGGCGAACGTCAGCCATGAGTTGAAGACTCCGGTGGGCGCTCTCTCGCTGCTCTCGGAGGCGATCCTCAGCGCTGCCGACGACCCCGAGGCCGTGCGGCGGTTCGCGGAGCGAATGCAGTCCGAATCCACGCGACTGTCCAACCTCATCAACGACATCATCGACCTGTCCCGGCTGCAAAGCGATGACCCGCTCGTGCACGCCGATGAGATCGATCTTGCTGAGGTCGTCGATCAGGCGGTCGAAGAGATCCGCACCCTGGCCGCGGCTCGCGAGATCGAGATCGTCGAGAGCATGGTGGCCGACGTCCACATGCTCGGCGACCGAGGTCAGATTCTCATGGCGGTGCGCAATCTCCTCACCAACGCGGTGTCCTACTCCGCTGCCCATACGCGCGTGGCGGTGGCGATGCGCGTCGACGACGGCATCGTCGAGATCGATGTGAAGGACCAGGGCATCGGGATCCCCGAGCATGACCTCGAGCGCATCTTCGAGCGGTTCTACCGGGTCGACCCTGCGCGCTCGCGGGGGACCGGTGGCACAGGTCTCGGGCTCGCGATCGTCAAGCACGTGTGCAGAAACCACGGCGGGGAGTGCCGGGTGTGGTCGGAGGTCGGCGTCGGCTCGACCTTCACCCTGCGCCTGCCCCTCATCCGAAGCTCATCGGCGATCGACGTCGTCGATGCCACCCAACCTGCCCCCGATTCGCTGGTGGGCGTAACCGAGGGAGAATCAAGCCCGTGACCAGAGTTCTGGTGGTGGAGGACGAGGAGTCGTTCTCCGACGCGCTGTCGTTCATGCTGCGGCGCGAGGGATACGAGGTCGGGATCGCTATCGACGGCATGCAGGCCATCGAGGAGTTCGACCGCCACGGCGCCGACCTGGTGCTGCTCGATCTCATGCTGCCGGGGATCTCGGGCACCGAGGTGTGCCGCAGCCTGCGTCAGCGTTCGGCGGTGCCGATCATCATGGTGACCGCCAAGGATGGCGAGGTCGACAAGGTGGTCGGGCTCGAACTCGGCGCCGATGACTACGTCACCAAGCCCTTCTCCTCTCGCGAACTAGTCGCGCGGATCCGCGCAGTGCTGAGACGACGGGGTGAGCCCGATGAGCTCCTTCCGACCGTCATCGAGGCCGGTCCGGTGCGCATCGACGTCGATCGACACGTCGTCTCGGTCCGGGGCGAGGTCGTCTCCATGCCGCTCAAGGAGTTCGATCTGCTGGAGTTGCTGATGCGCAATGCAGGCCGAGTGTTGACGCGCGGACAGATCATCGACCGCGTGTGGGGCTCGGACTACGTCGGCGACACTAAAACCCTCGACGTCCACATCAAGCGACTGCGGGCGAAGATCGAGGACGATCCGGGCAACCCGGTCCACATCCTCACGGTGCGTGGCCTCGGGTATAAATACGACCTCTGATCGAGGGGCGTGATCAGGGGGCGCTGGGCGGTTCGGGAGAAATGCCTTCGTAGTAGCCGACCGGGGGAACGGTCAGCACCTCGAGCTCGGCGAGGCCGGCATTCGCCATGAAGACCTGCACGGGCACGAACCCGCTGGCCGGGATTTCCACGGTGTAGGCGTTGACCCAGCGGCTGGCGCCGGCACCGTCCTGGCCGTAGCCGAAGGGCACGGCGGCGCCGGGTGCGACCTCGACCGCACCGATCGCCGAGGTGCCGTCGGTGAAGACCGCCGGTTGGCCGGCGATCGACACCTGAGCGAGGGCGTCGGGCTGATCGCCGATGTTCACCAGCGTCATGATGAGGGTGACCGTGCCGGCTGCCTCGCCGCGCACGAGGGTCGCGTTCTCGACCCGTATCGCCCCGACCTGAGCCTGTACGCCGTTGCCGGTGCTCATCGTGTTCTGAGTGTTGGTCGTGGCCTGGAAACCGTTGAAGCATCCCGCCAGGGAGAAGGCCGTCGCAGCGGATACGGAGGCGATGAGGATGCGGGTGCCGAGCTTGGTCACGCGGGTCTCCTGCGGTGCGTCGTCGAGACGGATGGTGGCAATGGAATGTCGCCACTCCCAGCCTATCCGAGCCCCCGGGCTGGGGAATCCCGACCGGGGGCCTCCAGACCCCGTGCTAAAGTTGAAGGCCTGGAAAGGGGAATATCTCTATGACCTTCAAGGTTGGCGACACGGTCGTCTACCCGCACCACGGGGCCGCCCTCATCGAGGATGTCGAGGTCCGGGTGATCAAGGGAGTCGAACGCGAATATCTCGTCCTTCGAGTCGCTCAAGGCGATCTCACCGTCCGAGTTCCGGCTGACAATGTCGATCTTGTCGGGGTGCGTGACGTGGTGAATGCCGAGGGTCTCGATCGGGTCTTCGAGGTGCTTCGCCAGCCCTACACCGAGGAGCCGACCAACTGGTCGCGCCGCTATAAGGCCAACCTGGAGAAGCTCGCCTCGGGCGATGTCATCAAGGTGGCCGAGGTCGTCCGCGACCTGTGGCGTCGGGAACGCGAACGCGGACTGTCCGCCGGTGAGAAGCGCATGCTGGCCAAGGCTCGCCAAATCCTGGTGAGCGAGTTGGCCCTGGCCGAGAAGACCAACGAGGACAAGGCTGAGGCCATCCTCGACGAGGTCTTGGCCTCCTAGGCAGAACCCATTCGACGCCAGTGAGCCGCACCGCCGCACTGGTGCCCGCCGCAGGCCGAGGTGAGCGTCTCGGGCCCGGCGCCCCAAAGGCCCTCCGCCCCCTCGGGGGTTCCCCCGTCCTCGTACACGCTGTGCGCGCGCTGTCCCTCGCCCGGGGCGTAGATGCGGTCGTCATCGCTGCCCCGGAAGCAGATGTCGATTCCGTCCGCACCCTGCTCAGCGGAGTGGTGGAGGATGCCGAACTCATCGTCGTCGCCGGAGGAGACACCCGGCAGTCCTCTGTCGCGCGTGCCCTCCTGGCGCTGCCGGAGGATGTGGACGTGGTCCTCGTGCATGATGCCGCGCGCCCCCTGGTGCCGGTTGAGATGGTCGAACGGGTCGTTGCGGCCGTCCGATCGGGCGAGGACGCAGTCATCCCGGTGCTGGGAATGGTCGACACCATCAAGACCATCGATGCTGATGGCCGAGTGGTGGCCACCCCCGATCGATCCATCCTCCGCGCGGTGCAGACCCCGCAGGGCTTCCAGCGGTCGGTTCTCCAGCAGGCCCATGCCGAGGCGGAGATCGATGACGTGACGGATGATGCCGGGCTCGTGGAGCGACGTGGTGTGACCGTGTCGACGGTCCCAGGACACGAGGAGGCTTTCAAGATCACCCGGCCCCTCGATTTGGTACTCGCCGAAGCGGTCCTCTCCCGACGAAGGGCCGGCGGTGTCGTCGCCTGACGCGGCGGGGCTGGGCCTGCGCACCGGTATCGGGGTTGACGTTCACCCCTTCGATCATGACGACCGTCGGCCGATGCACCTCGCCGGATTGGCGTGGCCAGGGGAGGAACCAGGCCTCGCCGGTCATTCCGATGGTGATGTGGCCGCCCACGCCGCCTGCGATGCCATCCTGTCCGCAGCCGGACTGGGGGATCTGGGCAGCCAGTTCGGCACCGCCGATCCGCAGTGGGCCGGGGCCAGTGGGGTCGCACTCCTGACGGAGGCGGCGGAGCGAGTGCGTGCGGCCGGTTGGCAGATCGGCAACATCGCCGTACAGGTGATCGGCAATCGACCCCGACTGGGCCCTCGGCGAGCGGAAGCGGAGCAGGTGCTGTCGCAGGCAGCGGGCTGCAACGTCTCAGTGTCGGCGACCACGACCGATGGCCTGGGCCTGACCGGTCGGGGTGAGGGGATAGCGGCTGTCGCCAGTGCTCTCCTGCACCGCTAGCCTGTCGCCTATGTCAGCCACCGATACGCACCCGGCGATCCCAGAGTCGGCCTACCGGCTGCTCGAAGCGCCGCACTTCGCCACCATCGCCACGACCCAGCCCGATGGAACGCCGCAGCAGACCGTGGTGTGGCTGAAGCGGGACGGCAACGACGTGCTGTTCAGCACGATCCGTGGTCGCCGCAAGACCCTCAACATGGAGCGCGATCCGCGAATCTCGGTGATGGTCTATGACTCGGAGAACCCCTATGCCTACGTCGAGATCCGTGGCACGGTGAGCATGACCGAGGAAGGTGGCGACGATCTCATCCACGAGTTGTCCCACTACTACACCGGTGGTCGGTTCCCCGGGGATGACGGGACGGACCATGTGCGCGTCGTGTGTCGGGTGACACCCACCAAGGTGATCACTCGGGCGCTCTAGACCGGTCTCACTAGTCTTCTTCCCGTGAGCCTCCAACTTTTCGACACCTCGACCCGTGAGGTGCGGACATTCGAGCCGCTGGTGCCCGGACAGGTGTCGATGTATCTGTGTGGGGCAACCGTGCAGGCACCGCCCCATGTCGGGCACATTCGGTCCGGCTTAGTCTTCGACATCCTGACCCGCTGGTTGCGTGCCTCGGGTTACGACGTGACGCTCATCCGGAACGTCACCGATATCGATGACAAGATCCTGATGCGCGGTGAGGAACTCGGCGAGCCCTGGTGGTCGGTCGCGATGCGCAATGAGCGTGCTTTCGCCGACGCATATTCCACTCTCGGGTGCATTCCGCCCACCTACGAACCGCGGGCAACCGGCCACATCACGGAGATGATCGACCTCATCGAACGCCTCATCGACGACGGGCATGCCTATGCCCACGATGGGGATGTCTACTTCGACGTTCGATCCTTTGCCGACTACGGAGCACTCAGCGGTCAGCGCCTCGACGACATGCTCCCGGCAGCGGACAGCGCGGTCACCGACAAGCGCGATCCCCGCGACTTCGCGCTGTGGAAGGCAGCAAAGCCCGGCGAGCCCTCCTGGCCCACACCATGGGGTCCAGGTCGTCCCGGCTGGCACCTGGAGTGCTCGGCGATGGCGACCAGGTATCTCGGCCCCATCTTCGACATCCACGGCGGGGGCATGGATCTGCTCTTCCCCCATCATGAGAACGAGATCGCCCAATCTAAAGCAGTCGGCGATGGCTTCGCGCAGTTGTGGCTGCACAACGCATGGGTGACCACGGCGGGGGAGAAGATGAGCAAGTCGCTCGGCAACTCCCTGCTCGTGAGCGAGGTCGTCCAGCGGGTGCGGCCGGTGGAGCTGCGCTATTACCTCGGCAGTGCGCACTATCGCTCGATGCTGGAATTCTCCGAGGAAGCGATGGAGGAGGCCGCATCGGCGTATCGCCGCATCGAAGGCTTCGTGCTGCGCGCGGTCGAACGCCTTGGTGAAGTCTCGCCGGGAGCACTCCCTCGCGCCTTCGGTGAGGCGATGGACGATGATCTCAGTGTTCCGCAGGCGCTTGCGGTGGTCCATGACACCGTGAGGGCCGGCAATGCAGCGCTCGAGGCTGGAGACGAGGCGACTGCACGCGCTCGCGCGGGTGAGGTGCGCGCCATGATGGGTGCGCTCGGGCTGGATCCGATCGAGTGGTCGGACACGACCGCGGACTCCGCCCGCATGCATGGCGTGATCGACGTGCTGGTTCGGTCGGCGCTCGATGATCGGGCAGAGGCCCGCAGCCGCAAGGATTATGCCGCCGCCGATGAGATCCGAGATCGGCTCAAGGCCGCCGGTATCGCCCTCGAAGACACCGCCGAGGGCGTTCGGTGGACCCTCACCGAGGAAGGCTGATCGTCGATGGCGGGCAATAGTCAGCGTCGTGGTGCGATGCGCAAGGGTGGGACCAAGAAGGGGATGGTCGTCGGTTCGGGCGGCCAACGTCGCAAGGCGTTGAAGGGCAAGGGCCCAACCCCCAAGGCAACGGAACGAACGGGGCATCCGGCTGCACGTCGGGCGAAGGCGGCATCGAAGCGCGCGGCGAACCCGTCGAAGGGTCGAGGCAGCCGGGCCAAGGACATCCTGATGGGACGCAATCCGGTGGTCGAAGCGTTGAGAGTAGGGATACCGGCGTCCTCACTGCAGGTCCAGCAGTACATCGACACCGATGATCGGGTGCGGGAAGCCATCGAGTTAGCGGCCAATCGGGGACTGCCGCTGATGGAGGTGACGCGCGCGGAACTCGACCGGATCGCTGATGGTGGAGTGCATCAGGGGCTCGTACTCAGCGTCCCGCCCTACGACTACGCGGATCCGGACGCATTGATAGAGGAAGCCCTCGCGCCGAAGGGATCAGGGCTCCTCATCGCCCTCGATGGAGTCACTGACACCCGCAATCTCGGTGCCGTGGTCCGCTCCGCGGGAGCTTTCGCCGCGCAAGGGATCATCATCCCGGAACGTCGTTCCGCCGGGGTGACGGCAGCGGCGTGGAAGGCCTCGGCTGGTGCGCTTGCGCGCATCCCGGTGGCCCGCGCGACGAATCTCACGCGCACCCTCGTGAGTGCGCAGAAGGCCGGCTTCACCGTGATCGGGCTTGCCGCGGATGCCCAGCAGTCCTTCGCCGATCTCGGTCCCGGTGTCCTGTCGGGTCCCGTCATCGTCGTGGTGGGCAGTGAAGGACAGGGCTTGGGCCGACTTGTCTCCGAGACCTGCGATCTGCTGGTCTCCATCCCCATGGCCGATGAGCAGGAGTCGCTCAATGCCAGCGTCGCGGCGGGAATCGCTCTTTATGCGGTGGTGTCTGCTCGCACATCCTGATCGGTCGTTCGCCGTCTGAGGAGTTGGGCGAGCAGTGGGAAGACGATCACGGTCAGCGTTCCGGCTGCGACGAGTTCAGCGGCGTCATTGCTCGACATGAGACCAGCCTGCACTTGGATGCTCGTGACCGCGACGATGATTGGCAGACCGGTCGCTGCGTAGAGCGATAGTCGAGTTCGGTCGCGCAAGTCCGGCAGGGCCCCGCGGTAGAGGATGAAGGTCGGAACACCTCGGACGAGCACCAGCAAACCGAACACTGCGAGCATCGGCCAGGGATTGTCGAAGATCGACCGGACATCGAGTCGCACGCCGGACAGCACGAAGAACACGGGAATGAAGAAGCCGAATCCCATGGCCTCGATCTTGGTTTGAAGAACTGACTCCTCTCCAACGTCGAGAAAGCGACGGAGGATCACTCCACCGATGAACGCACCCATGACGATGTCGAGGCCGAAATCGGAGGCGAGAGCCAGCAGTGCGATGAGCAACAGCATCGTGACCCTGACGACGGTCTGCGAAGACGTGTGATGGCTGAGGACCAGGTAGCTGCGGACGCGCCCATCCTTGAGCCGGGTCGGAATGAGGGCAATGATCATCGCGACCAAGCTGAAGGCGGCGAGGGACAGGAGAGCAGCAAACGCATTCTTGGTGCCAAGGAAAACCGAGATAGCCACGATCGGGCCGAACTCACCCCAGGCGCCGATGCCCATGAACATCCGCCCGAAGGGTGTGGTGAGCTCTCCGTTATCCCGGAGCACCGGAAGCAGCGTCCCCATCGCGGTGCTGGTGAGCACGATCGCGAATCCGACGGATTCATCCACCGCGCCGAGTGCGGTGAGGCCCAGCGACAGGGCGATCGCGAGGAGGAGCGAGATGCCCC
Source organism: uncultured Bifidobacteriaceae bacterium (assembly GCA_964626275.1). Taxonomy (GTDB): domain Bacteria; phylum Actinomycetota; class Actinomycetes; order S36-B12; family S36-B12; genus M55B157. The sequence goes on from CAZVCZ010000008.1 coordinate 28,668, forward strand.
ATCCGATGCCGGCGAGTCGGCCTGTGCGGCCCTTCAGAACGGCTGTCTCCAACTCCAGGCCGGCGAGGAAGAACAGGAAGCCGAGCCCGAGTTCGCCGAGCAGGTTGATCGCGGCATCGACGGTGATGAGGTTGAGGAACTGCGGGCCGAAGATGATCCCGGCGATGATGAGCAGGACCACCTCGGCGAGCCGGATGCGCAGGAATCGGATGGCCAGGGGAACCCCCACCGAGATGGCCATGATGACGAGCAGTGATGACAGCTCGACGTTAAGTGCCGATTCCTCCATGGGGCCGAAGACTAGCCCTCCCCGGTCGGAGGTTCGCCGAGGATTGCGGCTTCATCACGCCGCAGGGGGAGAACGCTGGTGAGGTAGTCCTCCCACGCTGCTGACAGGCCGATATCCGCCCCCGCTCTCTCGGAGGCAAACCAGAGATGCTCGAGGACCTCGTGGAAGACCTCGGCGGGCTCCAGCTTCGCTCGTAGGGAGGCCGGAATGCTCGCCACGATCGGCTCGAATCGGTCGGTGACCCAGTGGTGAGCGAGGACCTCCTCGGATTCCTTACCCTCAGGATCGAAGGCCAGTCGGAACGTGTCGAGGTCGTTGAGCAGCCGGCGGGCCTGGTTCTCCTCCACGTCGAGTCCGGTGAGCTCCATGAGTCGCCTCGAGTGGTGGCCGGCATCGACGACCTTCGGGGAGACCTGGACGACACCGCCATCCTGGCTCGCCTGCAGTTCGGCGATGTCGAACCCGAGATCGTTCAGTCGACGGATGCGGGCGTCGAGGAGGTATCTCTCCCCGGGTCCGAGGATGAGCGGGTCGGTCAACTCAGACCACAGGGCGACGTAGCGTTCACGCAGGCTTTCACCGAGCAAGACTGGATCCATCGCCGGATGCAGGCTGCCCCCCGCCTCGAGGTCCATCAACTCCCCGGAGACATTGACCGCTGCGATGTCGACGTCGTGCATTCGTTGCCCTTGAGTGAGAGTCGAATGGAGTTCACCGGTTTCCGCATCGACGAGGTAGGCGGCGAATGCGCCGGCATCACGGCGGAACAGCGTGTTCGACAGTGAGCAGTCGTTCCAGGAGAAACCGGTGAGGTGTAGCCGCACAAGCAGAACGACGAGAGCGTCCATGAGCCGATTCACCGTTCCTGCGCGGGGGGTGGCAGAGAATAAGGCGCGGTAGGGCAGCGAAAACTGCAGATGTCGCGTGACCAGGCAGGCCGGTAGCGGTTCGCCGTCGGGGGTCTCACGACCTGATGCCACCCCGATTGGTTCGACAGCCGGAACATCTCGCCGCGCCAGGTCGAACAGCAGGTGGTATTCCCGCTCGGCAAGAGGCTGCTCGACCTCCTTGATCGCATAGACCAGGTCGTGGACGCGAACGAAGCGCACGATGTGTCGGGAGATACCGCGCGGCAGTGACACGACAAGGGAATCGGGCCAATCCTCGAGCGGGACCTGCCAGGGCAGGAACAGCAGATCGGGCTCGTCCGGTGAACCGGTGAGGGTCAGGGCCACGGGGATCAGCCTAGGTGGCATTAGCCTGCCGCTCATGGCTCTGGCATCCCGGCGTTACCTGATCCTGGCGATTCTCGCCGGAGCCCTCGCGCTGATTTCGCTCGACAACACGATCGTCAACGTCGCTCTCCCGAGCATGCAGGAGTCGCTCGATGCGACGACGACGCAGATGCAGTGGGTCGTGGATGCCTACTCGGTTCTCTTCGCCGGCACTCTCTTGCTCGCGGGAACCCTGTCTGACCGCTTCGGCCGTCGACGGGCGCTGATGTTCGGGCTCGTCGTGTTCGGTGCTGGATCGACGATTGCGGGATTGGCCACGAGCGCTGAGATGCTCATCGCCTGCCGCGCGCTCATGGGCATCGGCGGAGCGTTCATCATGCCGTCGACCCTGTCCATCTTGGCTCAGGTGTTCACCCATCCGCGGGAACGAGCGCAGGCGATCGGCATCTGGGCAGCCGTTGCCGGTGCTGCGGTGGGGCTCGGTCCGATCGTCGGTGGCCTGCTGCTCGAAGTGTTCGACTGGCCCAGCGTGTTCTGGGTGAATCCGCCTCTCGCTGTCGTGCTCCTGGTCCTCGCGGTGAGGTTCATTCCCGAATCGACCGACCCGGCGAGACCTCGCCTCGATCTCATCGGCGCAGCCCTTTCCACCCTTGGGCTCATCGCACTCGTGGTAACCATCATCCAACTCCCCGATGAAGGATTGTCCGCCGATGTTGTGGTGATCGCGGTCATCGCCGTCGTTTCGCTCATCGCCTTCGTCTGGTGGGAGCGGCGAACTGAGACCCCGCTGTTGCCGATGACGCTGTTCACCCAGCGGCTGTTCACCGTCTCGATTGCCTCGGTGGCGCTGGTGTATTTCGCGCTCATGGGTGTCATGTTCTTCCTGCCGCAGTTCCTGCAACTCGTCCAGGGCTTCGATCCGCTCGGGTCGGGGTTCGCGGTCCTGCCCGGTGCGGTCGGTCTCTTCCTGGCGTCGCTGATCAGTCCACGCCTTGCCGATCGATTCGGGACGCGTCGGATCGTGGTCCTCGGCCTCCTGCTCGTCGCGGTGGGCCTGGCCGTGGCGGTTCCGATCGGAGTGGATGCGGCCTATCTGCATCTGGGTGGGTGCCTGCTCGCGATGGGCCTCGGTCTCGGACTCGTCCTACCCCAGGCGACGAATGGAGTTCTCGCCAGCGTGCCTCGGGAACGGGCCGGGCTCGGCTCCGCGGTCAACGACGGTGTCGGGGAACTCGGAGGCTCTCTGGGTGTCGCCGTGCTCGGCGCGATACTCGCGGCTGGCTACCGCGATCAGGTGAGCACCGATATCGATGCGGCAGGGGATGCACTCGCGAATGTCCCGACAGAGGTCCTCGATGCGCTGCGCGAATCCCTCGCGTCGGCCTCATTGGTCATCCGCCAACTACCCGAGGTGATCGCCGAGCCGGTGCGCGCGGCGACGGGGGAGGCTTTCGTCTCCGGGATGGATACCGCGCTCGCGGTGGGGGCGGTCATCAGCCTGATCGGAGCGGCCGTGGCCTGGTGGGGCTTTCCTCGTCAGGTGGAACGAGTCGAGGAGTAGGTCAAGGCGGCAGGGCATGATGGTGTGGTGACTCCGCCCGGCTGGTATCCCGACCCGTGGCTGCCCACGCGGTGGCGCTATTTCGATGGCGCGGTGTGGACTGGCTGGGTGCATCCGCCGGATCGCCCGGTGGTTCCGCCGGCGCTGCCTCCGCAAGCACCGATCC
>CAZVCZ010000009.1:0-31781 GCA_964626275.1 uncultured Bifidobacteriaceae bacterium
CGGCGTCGCGGGCCTGTTCCAGTTGACGCACGTACTCCGCCACCTCCTCATCCTCTCCCGCCATCTCGTCCACTCCGAGTTCCCAGGCTCGTGCATCCTCGGTGAGATCCCCCAGGGGGACAGGAACGTCGAGGAGATCCTCCACGCGACGTACGAGCGCCAGTGTCGCCTTCGGCGACGGGGCCTGAGCGACATAGTGGGGAACGGCTGCCCACAGCGACACCGAGGGAAGTCCGCGCCGATGGCATGCATCGTGCATGACACCGACGATGCCGGTCGGTCCTTCATAGTGCGATGGCTCGACGCCGAGGTTGGCCGCCACCCGACCATCAGATGCCGTCCCCGTGACGGGAACGGGCCTGGTGTGGGGGCTATCCGAGAGCAGTGCACCGAGGGTCACCACGAGGGTGACTCCCAACTCGGTCGCGAGGTGGACGATCTCATCGGTGAACTGCCGCCATCTCATGTTGGGCTCGATGCCCTGGACCAGGATCACGTCCCGGGCGGCGAGAGGCAGTCGAGCGACATACACACGCGTCGACGGCCACGTGAGCTCTCGCACCCCGGTCTCATCCATGCGGATGAAGGGACGGTTCACCTGGTAGTCGTAGTAATCCTCTGAGTCCAGTTCGGCCAGGGGCTGCGCCGTCCAAACCTCGCGCAGATGGGCGATGGCATCGGAGGCGGCTTCACCCGCGTCGTTCCAGCCCTCGAAGGCACACACGAGAACGGGATCGACCAGATCCGGGAGGGTCTCGAATTCAATCATGCCGTTCCCTCCCCTCAGCGGGCATCCTGTCAGCGGGCACGCGGATCGGGTCAGACAACCACGACCGGGCGACCGCCGAAGCAGCCTACGCTAGACCCGACTACTACTCTTGGGGCCACCATGTCGACACCCACCGGGGCTGAGTCCTCCCTGAGAGCTGCCCTCGCGGAACGTGTCGTGATCGCCGATGGCGCGATGGGCACGATGCTGCAGGCTGCGGAGTGTTCGCTGGAGGATTTCGAGGGCCATGAGGGATGCAACGAGATCCTCAATGTGACCCGCCCGGATGTCGTCGGCGCAGTTCATGATGCCTACCTCGCCGTAGGGGTGGACTGCATCGAGACGAACACCTTCGGGGCGAATCTCGCGAACCTGGGGGAGTACGGCATCTCGGAGCGAATCGGCGAACTCGCCGAAGCGGGTGCCCGGATCGCCCGGGACGCAGCAGACCGCTGGAGTACCCCGGAGCATCCCCGTTGGGTTCTGGGGTCCATCGGGCCGGGAACGAAACTCCCCACCCTTGGCCACGTGACCTATGCCGAGTTGAGGGATGCCTACGCTGAGCAGGCGCGTGGATTGATCCGCGGCGGAGTGGATGCGCTCCTCGTGGAAACCACCCAGGATCTGCTCCAGGCGAAAGCAGCAATCAATGGGTGCCGCGCGGCGCGAGCCGACACCGACCGGGATGTCGTCCTCATCGCCCAGATCACCGTCGAGACCAATGGAACGATGCTGCTCGGCTCCGAGACGGCGGCCGCCCTCGTGGCGTTGGCGCCACTCGAGATCGACCTGATCGGCTTGAACTGCGCCACCGGTCCCGCTGAGATGAGCGAGCACCTGCGCACCCTGGCCCGATCCACACGCCTGGGAATCAGTTGCATGCCGAACGCGGGTCTGCCCGTTCTCACCAGCGACGGAGCGCACTACCCGCTGACCCCCGATGAACTCGCGGACGCCCACGAGGTGTTCGTCCGCGACTACGGCCTGGCCCTTGTCGGAGGCTGCTGCGGAACCACGCCGGAGCATCTCGCCGCCGTCGTCGATCGCCTGAGCAATAGACCGCTCACGCCACGCTCCATCGAACTCGAACCGGCTGTCTCGTCGTTGTATCAGGCGGTCGATCTGGTGCAGGACTCGACGTACCTGTCGATCGGTGAGCGGACGAATGCGAATGGCAGCAAGGCGTTCCGTGAAGCACTACTGGATGGAGATGACGAGTCGATGCTCGGGATCGCCCGAGATCAGGTGCGAGACGGTGCCCACCTGCTCGACCTGTGCGTCGACTATGTGGGCCGAGATGGGGTGGCGGACATGTCATCCCTGGCGTTCCAATTCGCCACCTCATCCACGCTGCCCCTCGTCCTAGACTCCACCGAGCCGGATGTCTTGCGGGCCGGCCTGGAGCGTCTCGGTGGTCGCAGCATCATCAATTCCGTCAACTTCGAGGACGGCAGTGGACCGGATTCGCGCTTCCGGCGGATCATGCCCTCCGTTGTGGAGCACGGGGCAGCGGTAGTCGCCCTGACCATCGATGAGGAGGGTCAGGCCCGAACGGCAGATTGGAAGGTGTCCGTCGCCGACCGACTCGTGGCTGAGTTGACCGGCGACTGGGGGCTCGATGTCACCGACATCCTCGTCGACCCGCTGACCTTCCCCATTGCCACCGGCCAGGAGGAAACGCGACGTGATGGCATCGAGACTCTCGATGCCATCGAGAGGATCACCCAGGCCCACCAGGGGATCGGTATCGTCCTGGGGCTGTCCAACATCTCCTTCGGCCTCAATCCTGCTGCCCGACAGGTGCTGAATTCGGTTTTCCTGCACGAGGCGATCGAGCGAGGACTGACGGCCGCGATCGTTCACGCGTCGAAGATCCTCCCCATGAGTCGAATCGACGAGGAGCAGCGGCAGACGGCCCTCGACGTCATCTATGACCGTCGCGTCTTCGATGAAGCAGGAACGTGCACGTACGATCCCATCAGCGCCTACCTACAGTTATTCGAGGGAGTCGACGCCCGGGCAGGAGCGCAATCACGCGCGGAGGAACTCGCCGCGTTGCCGCTCAATGAACGGCTCGGTCGGCGGATCATCGATGCGGAACGATCCGGGTTGGAGGAGGATCTCACTGCGGCACTGGCCGAGATGGATGCGCTCACCATCGTCAACAGCCTGCTGCTCCCGGCCATGAAGACCGTGGGTGATCTCTTCGCCAGCGGTGAGATGCAACTTCCCTTCGTTCTTGCCAGCGCTGAGGTGATGAAGGCGGCGGTGGCCTACCTCGAACCCCACATGGAGAAAACGGAGGAGTCGGGCAAGGGATCCATCCTTCTCGCCACCGTCAAGGGGGATGTGCACGACATCGGAAAGAATCTGGTCGACATCATTCTGTCGAACAACGGTTACAGCGTCGTCAATATCGGGATCAAGCAGCCGATCAGCTCGATCCTCGATGCCGCGATGGAACACGGTGTCGATTGCATCGGAATGTCCGGTCTCCTGGTGAAGAGCACCGTCATCATGAAGGAGAACCTCGAGGAGATGAACGAACGGAAAGTGGCACAACGCTTTCCCGTCATCCTCGGCGGAGCTGCTCTCACTCGCTCGTACGTCGAACAGGATCTCGCTGAGATCTACGACGGAGAAGTCCGCTATGCGAAGGATGCCTTCGAAGGACTTGCGCTCATGGACGCGATCATGGCGGTGAAACGGGGCGAGCCAGGCGCCAGCCTCCCGGAACGCCGCGAGCGGCGGGTGCCAGCACGAGCCAGTGCCGGACGTCGCGACACCCCGGCAGACGACCAACGCACGGAGCGCAGCGACGTTAGCAGCACCAACCCTGTCCCGGCTCCTCCCTTCTTCGGCGCCCGCGTCGTCAAGGGAATCGCGCTTGCGGACTACGTGCCCTATCTCGACGAGCGCGCACTTTTCCTCGGCCAGTGGGGGCTGAAACCGACACGTGAGGGGGCGACCTACGACGAGTTGGTCGAATCCGAGGGTCGCCCGCGCCTGCGTGCCTGGCTCGATCGCATTCACACCGAGGACATGATTCAACCCGCCGTCGCCTACGGGTACTTTCGAGCGCAGTCCCAGGGGAACGATCTGGTGATCCTGAGCGACGATGACCAGTCTGAACGTGCGCGCCTGACCTTCCCGCGTCAAAGCCGAGGCCGAGGACTGTGCCTGTCTGACTTCTTCCGCCCCGTGGCCTCAGGTGAGGTGGACGTGGTCGCCTTCCACCTGGTGACGATGGGTGCGCGAGTCGACGAGGTCGCCGCCGAACTCTTCGCCGCCAACGCCTATCGGGACTACCTGGAACTCCATGGCCTCAGCGTCCAGCTCACCGAGGCTCTCGCGGAGATGTGGCACGCCCGAATCCGGGGCGAACTCGGGTTCGCGGAGGAGGATAATCCGGACATGCGGGTCCTCATCGGCAAGCAGGGCTACCGAGGATCTCGCTATAGCTTCGGCTACCCGGCCTGCCCGGACCTGTCACAGCAGAAACTCCTGATGGAACTGCTCGATGGCGAGGCGCTCGGGGTAGCCCTGTCCGAGGAGTTCCAACTCCAACCGGAGCAGTCCACGACCGCCATCATCGTGCACCATCCCGAGGCGAAGTACTTCAACGCGACATGAAGCATGTCCGTGCCGTCCTGTGGGATCTGGACGGAACCCTGCTTGACACCGAGCACCTGTGGCTCGAGGCAGAGACGACGCTCATGGCTCGCTACGGCTACGCGTGGTCCTCCCTCGACCAGAGCGTGTGCCTGGGCGGACCGCTCGAACGAGTGGCCGCCTACATGAGCGAGTGCATCGAGCAGAACACGACCGGGCAGCTACTTCCGACCCTCGATGAGCTGGGAGAGGGGCTGCTTCACGAGATGGAAACCCTGCTTCGGACACGCGATCCCCATTGGCGGCCCGGGGCCGTCGACCTCGTGTCGGCCATCGCCGCGGATGGGATCCCGATGGCCCTGGTCACGGCCTCCCATCGCCGCTTGCTCGACGCACTGGATCAGACCTTGGAGGCCGTGCTGGCCGATCAGGCCGGTATCGACACGCCCGTCTTCGATGTCGTCGTCGCGGGGGATGAGGTTCCGGTCACCAAGCCCGATCCCGAGCCGTACCGGGAGGCAGCACGGCGACTCGACGTTCCGATCGAGCACTGTGTCGTCATTGAGGATTCACCGACCGGCGTCCAGGCCGGTCGCAGCAGCGGCGCCCTGGTCATCGCCGTCCCGCACATCTCCGAGGTCATCGGAGACGATCGGTGCCGTGTCCTGGACAGCCTTGTCGGGGTCACTCCCGCTGTGCTGGACTCATGGATGGTGGACGCCAGCCCGCGGTCCAGCGGGCGATAGCCTCTCCGCGATGCACGACGACACAGGCCGCTCCCAGACGGACAGGTACTCCCGCTCACCCGGCGAGATCCGGGCGGGAGACATCGTGCAGCTCACCGACGTCAAGGGTCGGCCGCACACGGTGACCATCGTTCCCGGAAAGACCTTCCACACCCATCGCGGTGGGCTTGCGCACGACGAGATCATCGCCGCAGGTGAGGGCAGCGTCGTGACGTCGACCAATGGTGCCCCCTACATCGTGCTCCGCTCGCGGCTGGAGGACTACACCCTCGGGATGCCGCGTGGTGCGACGGTGGTCTATCCCAAGGATTCAGCACGGATCGTCGCCGCCTGCGGTCTGTCGAACGGGAGTCATGTGCTCGAGGCGGGCGCCGGGTCCGGGGCGCTCACCTGCGCACTTCTCACCGCCGTGGGGCCACACGGTCGCGTCGTGTCCTTCGAGAAGCGGGCGGATTTCGCCGAGGTCGCACGCGGCAATGTGGAACGTTGGTTCGACGGTGACCCCACCGCGTGGACCCTCGTGGTCGGCGACCTGGCCGATCCGGGGCCGGAGTGGGCACCCGACTCCCACACACAGGCGCAGCGCTTCTACTTCGATGCTGCCGTTCTCGACATGCTGGCGCCGTGGGAGTGCCTGAGCGCGGTCGCACACGCAGTTCGGCCGGGTGGGGTCCTGGTCGCCTACGTCGCCACGACAACGCAGTTGTCGCGTCTCGCAGAGACGATCCGCCTCGATGGTCGATGGATCGAACCACGTGCGGAGGAATCCATGGTCCGCACCTGGCATCTGGAGGGGCTCGCTGTTCGCCCCGACCACCGGATGATCGGCCACACCGGATTCCTGCTCATCACGCGCCGACTGGCCGATGGGGCCGTCCTACCTCCCAAGCGCACGCGTCCGGCCAAGGGTGCTTATGGCGAGGACTACACACCCCCGTCAGATGCGACGTCCCCGCCAGATACCGCGACGTAGGGAAGTCCGGGGTAGGGTCGAGAAGACACCCTCACCGCGTGCCCACGAGACGACGCCCGAATTCCACGGAAGGAGAGCAGCATGGCCGATGACAGTTCCCCCTCGACAGCCGGTTCTGCGGGGTCTGCTGACAACCTCCGCTCCCTGGAGGCCCAGTTGCGGTCGGTGACCGATCACAATGAGCGGCTCGTCACGACTCTCCGGGAGGCCCGGGAGCAGATCGTCACCTTGAAGGCCGAGATCGATCGGCTTGCCGAACCACCCGGCGGCTATGGAGTCTTCCTCGAGAAGCTCGACGACGGGATCGCTGACATCGCCGTCTCAGGCCGCAAGATGCGCGTCACCGCGAGCCCGGAGGTAAATCTCGATGAGGTGCGGCCTGGCCAGGAGGTCATGCTCAACGAGGCCATGAATGTCGTAGGCGTGCGGCAGTTCGAGCGACTGGGCGAGATCGTGATGTTCAAGGAAATGCTCGACGACAAGGAGCGCGCCCTCGTCGTCGGGCGTGCGGACGAGGAACGGGTGGTGGCACTCGCCGAACCTCTGTTGAGCACCACGCTGCGAGCAGGGGACTCCCTGCTGATGGAACCGCGTTCGGGTTACGTGTTCGAGGTCATCCCGAAGTCCGAGGTCGAGGAGTTGGTGCTCGAAGAAGTCCCCGACATCGACTACGAGGACATCGGGGGCCTGTCGTCCCAGATCGGACAGATCAGGGACGCCGTTGAACTGCCCTATCTTCACCCCGATCTGTATCGGGAGCACGAGTTGGCCGCGCCGAAGGGGATCCTGCTCTACGGACCACCAGGCTGCGGCAAGACGCTGATCGCCAAGGCCGTGGCCAGTTCGCTCGCACGCAAAGTCGCCGAACGGACGGGCCGCGAGGAAGGACGGTCGTACTTCCTCAACATCAAGGGCCCCGAGTTGCTGAACAAGTATGTGGGGGAGACGGAGCGACACATCCGCCTTGTCTTCCAGCGCGCTCGGGAGAAGGCCTCCGAGGGCTCTCCGGTCATCGTCTTCTTCGATGAGATGGACTCGCTGTTCCGCACACGCGGGTCAGGTGTGTCCAGCGATGTCGAGAACACGATCGTCCCTCAGTTACTCAGTGAGATCGACGGCGTGGAATCGCTGGAGAACGTGATCGTGATCGGTGCGTCCAATCGTGAGGACATGATCGATCCCGCGATCCTTCGACCCGGGCGACTCGACGTCAAGATCAAGATCGAACGCCCGGACGCCGAAGCCGCCAGCGACATCATGAGCAAGTACCTCACTCCCGGCCTTCCGCTGCATCCGGATGATCTCGCCGAGAACGGCGACTCCAGGGAGGCTGCATGCTCGGCGATGATCCAACGGACCATCGAGCGCATGTATAGCGATGATGAGGAGAACCAGTTCCTCGAGGTGACCTATGCCGATGGTGAGAAGGAGATCCTGTACTTCAAGGACTTCAACTCCGGCGCCATGATCGAGAATGTCGTGGCGCGTGCCAAGAAGTCCGCGATCAAGGAATTCCTCGACACAGGCGTGAAGGGCATCCGGGTCCAGCATCTGCTCACGGCCTGCATCGATGAATTCCGGGAGAACGAGGACCTGCCCAACACCACGAACCCCGACGACTGGGCGAGGATCTCCGGCAAGAAGGGCGAGCGGATCGTCTTCATTCGCACGCTGATCACCGGCAAGCAGGGGACCTCGGCTGGTCGCTCGATCGACAACGTGGCGAACACCGGCCAGTACCTGTGATGACGCCATCGAGGCAGCACTCTTGAGCGTCCGCCGCGTCATGGGGATAGAGACCGAGTACGGAGTCTCCGTTCCCGGCCACCCTCATGTGAACGCGATGATGACGTCCACGGCTGTCGTCACGGCCTATGACGGAATCAGCGTGGGGGATCGGGGAGGTGTCGCTCGCTGGGACTTCTCCGACGAGCAGCCCCTGCGGGATGCCCGTGGCTACGACATGAGCCGGGCGGAGGCGGATCCCAGCCAGTTGACCGATGAGGAATTCGCGCTCGCCAACCTCATCCTCACGAACGGCTCTCGGCTGTACGTCGACCACGCCCACCCGGAGTACTCCAGTCCGGAGGTAACGACGCCGCGAGATGCCGTGCTCTGGGACCGAGCCGGGCAGGAAATCATGGTGGCGGCAGCACGGGCTGCGACGATCACGGGACCCTTCGCGATCAGGTTGTACAAGAACAACACGGATAACAAGGGTGCCTCCTACGGCTGTCACGAGAACTACCTGATGCGTCGACAGACTCCCTTCGCCGACATCGTGCGCCATCTGACCCCATTCTTCGTCACCCGGCAGGTGTTCACCGGTGCCGGCCGTGTCGGTCGTGGGCAGGAGGGTCGAGAGCCAGGGTTCCAACTGTCCCAGCGGGCCGACTTCTTCGAGGTCGAGGTGGGACTCGAGACGACGCTGAAGCGTCCGATCATCAACACCCGTGATGAACCCCATGCCGATCCCGAGCGGTATCGGCGCCTGCACGTGATCGTCGGCGACGCCAATATGTCGGAGTACGCGACCTGGTTGAAGATGGGCACGACCTCGCTCGTGCTCTCCCTGATCGAGGATGCGGCCATGACAGCCGATCTGCGGCTTCATGATCCGGTGCGAGAGATCCATGCGGTGTCCCATGATCCGTCAATGCAGCATCTGATGCTCCTCGCCGATGGCCGCAGCATGACAGCGCTCGACATGCAGCGGGCCTATCTGGAGGCCTGCCACTCCTACGTCGATGCTCGAGTCGACCTCTCCGCGGATGACGAGACTCGCTCGGTCCTGGAGGAGTGGGGGAGCGTGATCGATGCACTCGCACAGGACCCATCGCAACTCGCGGACCGACTCGACTGGGTAGCGAAGAAGCGTCTCCTCGATGGGTATCGCTCACGCGATGGACTGGATTGGGATGCGGCGCGACTCGCACTCGTGGACCTGCAGTACTCCGACATCGATCCCGAGCGTGGGCTCGCCGTCCGACTGGAGTCAGCGGGACGCTTACGCCGGATCACCGATGAGGCCTCCGTGACCTGGGCGATGGAGCATCCGCCGGAGGACACCCGCGCATATTTTCGAGGGGAGTGCCTGCGGCGCTTCTCCGCCGAGGTGGCGGCGGCCTCCTGGGACTCAGTCATCTTCGACGTCCCCGGCCATGACGCCCTGCAGCGGGTTCCCACCCTCGAACCGGTGCGAGGGACGCGGGCGCATGTCGAGGCGATCCTTGACGGAGCCAGCGACGCTGCGGCACTGCTCGAGGGCCTCCGCGGAGGGTGAGCGCCCGCCACGGGCGCAGGTTAGGGTGAGCACGTGAGCACTCAGGACAGGGAACAGTCCCGCCCCGCCGAAAGGGATGTCGAGCACGACGAGCCGGCGCCGGTCACGTCGGAGTCAGCAGCCGATCTCGACGCCGATGTCGACGCCATCCTCGACGAGATCGACGAGGTCCTCGAAGTCAACGCCGAGGACTTCGTGAAGTCTTTCGTCCAGAAGGGCGGGCAGTGAGCTCCCCGCCGTTCTCCGGACTCTCCACCGCTTTCGTCGGCCAAGCCACCTCCTCCTTCGCCGACTTCCTCAGTGCGCTGGGACACGATCCTGCGGAACGACTGAGGGCACTGGCTTCCTCCGGGACCGATGCCCACCTGAGCGTGCCGCACGGAACGACGATCGTGGCCCTCACGAACGCTGACGGCATGGTGATGGCGGGAGACCGCAGAGCGACCATGGGCAATGTCATCGCCCAACGCGACATCGAGAAGGTGTTCGAGGCCGATGAGCACTCGGTCGTGGGGATCGCCGGCGCTGCGGGTCTCGCTGTCGAACTCGTGAGACTGTTCTGCGTGGAATTGGAGCATTACGAGAAGATCGAGGGCGTCCCTCTCACCCTCGACGGCAAGGCCAATCGACTTGCCTCCCTCCTGCGTAACAACCTCGGTCTGGCGATGCAGGGTCTCGCAGTCGTTCCTCTCTTCGGGGGCTTCGACCTCCAGCAGGAGCGCGGCCGGATCTTCTCCTATGACGTCACCGGCGGAAGGTACGAGGAGCGTGACCACTACGCGGTGGGATCGGGCTCCACCTTCGCGCGGGGTTCGTTGAAGAAGCTCTACCGCACCGGCATGTCGACGAATGAAGCGGTGACCACAGCCATCGAGGCCCTCTACGACGCCGCCGACGATGATTCAGCGACCGGCGGCCCGGATATGGCTCGGCGAATCTTCCCCGTCGTGGCCACGGTCGATCATGGCGGTGTGCGCGTGTGGGGTGAGGACGATGTCGAAACCGTCGTCGATCGGGTTGTTCGAGCTCGTATGTCTTCCCCCGACGGACCGGTCGCCGAACTCCCGGGTGGCTCAGCATGAGCGTTCCGTTCTATGTGTCCCCCGAACAGATCATCAAGGACAAGGCGGACTATGCCCGCAAGGGCATTGCCCGGGGTCGCTCCGTCGTGGTGATGCAGTACGACGACGGGATCGCTTTCATCGCGGAGAATCCATCGCGTGCACTGCACAAGATCTCCGAGATCTACGATCGCATCGCCTTCGCTGCAGTGGGCAAATACAACGAATTCGAGAATCTGCGCGTCGCCGGGGTCCGGCTCGCTGATCTGCGCGGATACTCCTATGCCCGCGCTGATGTGACCGGACGAAGCCTCGCCAACGCCTACGCCCAAACGCTCGGCACGATCTTCACCGAGACGCCCAAGCCCTACGAGGTCGAGATCGTCGTGGCCGAGGTGGGCACGTCGTCGCCGGAGGATCAGTTGTACCGACTCACCTTCGATGGATCGGTCGCCGACGAGCACGGCTTCGTGGCCATGGGGGGTCAGGCAGAGGGAATCCATGCGCTCCTCGTTCGGGACTGGCACGAGGGCCTGACCCTGCCCGAGGCGATCCGAATCGCTGTCTCGGCCCTGTCCTCGGCGAGTCAGACCGAGGACGGGGAGTCCGCCCGGATCATCGGACCTGCGCAACTCGAAGCCGCCACCCTCGATCGGCATCGGCCGCGCCGAGCATTCAAACGCCTCACGGTCGATCAACTCGCCGACATCCTCGGCGATCCCGAACCGGGACCGCCACCGGCTGGTTCAGCGGATTCGCCGGACGCGTCATCGCAACCCGGGGAGCCGTAACCTACCGGGACGGACATGCCCGAGATCGGGACGAACTCACTGCTCAGCCACACTGGGACTGAGGCTAGGGCTGGGACAAGGAGGTGACGCGCGGTGGATCGACGGATCTTCGGACTCGAGACCGAGTTCGGCGTGACCTGCACGTTTCGGGGGCAGCGACGACTCAGCCCCGATGAGGTCGCGCGCTACCTGTTTCGCCGTGTCGTGTCCTGGGGGAGAAGCAGCAATGTTTTCCTTCGCAATGGATCCCGGTTGTACCTCGATGTCGGTAGCCATCCGGAGTACGCCACGGCAGAGTGCGACGATGTCGTCCAACTCGTCACCCACGATCGGGCAGGTGAGCGCATTCTCGAGGGCCTGGTGGTCGATGCCGAACGACGGCTCCTCGACGAGGGCATCCAGGGCGACATCTACCTGTTCAAGAACAACACCGACAGCGCGGGCAACTCCTATGGCTGCCATGAGAACTACCTGATCTCTCGGCATGGGGATTTCACCCGGATCGCCGAAGCGATGCTCCCCTTCCTGGTCTCTCGGCAATTGATCGCCGGTGCCGGCAAGGTCCAGCAAACGCCGCGCGGAGCGATGTACTGCATCAGCCAGCGGGCGGATCACATCTGGGAGGGGGTGTCCAGCGCCACTACCCGGTCTCGACCCATCATCAACACGAGGGATGAACCACATGCGGATGCCGAGCGTTATCGGCGACTGCACGTGATCGTGGGGGACTCGAATATGAGCGAGACCACCACGATGCTCAAGGTGGGTTCCGCCGATCTCATCCTGCGGATGCTCGAATCCGGGGTGGTCATGCGAGATATGACGCTGGAGAACCCGATCCGGGCGATTCGTGAGATCAGTCATGACCCCTCCGGCCGGCGCACAGTCCGACTGTCCAACGGCAGGGAACTCTCAGCGCTGGAGATCCAGACCGAGTACTACGAGAAGGCTCGGGACTTTGCCGACCGCCAGGGCATCGCGAGCGATCCCGGGTCGGTCCCCTCCCGGGTGCTCGATCTCTGGGAGCGCGTGCTCAAGGCGGTCGACACCGACGATCATGGACTCATCGATACCGAGATCGACTGGGTGATCAAGAAGAAGCTGCTCGATCGCTACATGGAGCGACACGACCTCACTCTCTCGGATCCCAGAATCGCCCAGCTGGACCTGACCTATCACGACATCAGCCGGGACCGTGGGCTGTTCAGCCTGCTCGAGAAGCGCGGCGCCGCGGCGAGGATCACCCACGAGCCGGAGGTCTTCGAAGCCATGAACACTCCGCCCTCGACGACACGGGCGCGCCTACGGGGGGAGTTCATCCGACGGGCGCAGGAACGCCGCCGGGACTACACCGTCGACTGGGTCCACCTCAAGCTCAACGACCAGGCCCAGCGAACGGTGTTGTGCAAGGACCCGTTCGCCGCGACTGATGAGCGGGTCGACAAACTCATCGCCTCGATGTGAAGGGCTGCTGAGGGACATGCGAAGAACCTGGCTGCGAGCATCCAGAACCCGCTGCGACTAGGCTCGGGGATGTGAATACGAAGAGTCTGCTGCTGATTCCCGCCGGCATCGCCCTGGCCGCCACCGTCCTCGTCGGCTGCTCCGAGGATTCCACGGATGTGTCCGGTGACTGGGCTGTGAGCGACTGTGCCGTGATCACCGATCCCGTGATCGAGGCGAACCCGCCGGCGAACTCCTCGGAGGAGGGTCCGGTGGCCGTCGCGGGGAGTATCGATCAGGCACCCCTGATCGGTGTTGCCGCAGATGCCGCCCCCGCGACCGAGTTGACGACTGTGGACCTCATCGAAGGTTCCGGCACGGCAGTGGCACCGGGCGATGAGGTGACGGTGGCCTACTGCGGCGTGGGGTTGGCCACTCGCACGATCTTCGATTCCTCCTGGGCCCGCGGTGACACCATCACCTTCCCACTCGCCGGCGTGATCGCCGGGTGGCAGGAGGGGATGCCAGGGATGAAGCCCGGCGGCCGCCGCCTCCTCATCATTCCGGCCGATCTTGCTTACGGGGATACCCCGCCCCCCGGCTCGGGGATCGAAGCCGGCGAAACTCTCATCTTCGTCGTCGACCTCGCCCAGGGTTGATGTCCGTGCCCAATCGACACACCCCCTACCTCGCACGATCAAGGAGTGACTCGTGAGTGACCTGAACAGCAAGCCCGAGATCGATTTCATCGACGGACCACCGCCGAGTGAGTTGGTGATCGAGGACATCGTCGTGGGCGAGGGAGCCGAGGCTTCTCCCGGCGATCGTGTCACCGTGCACTACGTCGGCGTCGACTTCGAGTCGGGCGAGCAGTTCGACGCTTCCTGGGATCGCGGGGAGTCGATCACATTCCCGCTCGCCGGCCTCATCGCAGGCTGGCAGGAAGGGATCCCCGGGATGAAGGTGGGAGGACGCCGCCAGTTGGTGATCCCACCGGCGCTGGCGTACGGCGAGTCGGGCGGACATCGCCTGTCGGGCCGAACCCTGGTGTTCATCATCGATCTTCTCGGCGTCGGCTGACTCACCCTGGACGGGTGATCACGCACGGCTCGGGAGGGGTGATCCAGTGAGCGGCGACCGCACGGAGCGGCTACTCAACCTCGTCCTGTGCCTGCTCTCTGCGCATCAGCCGGTCCCGCGTGAGTCCATCCGCCAGATCGTCGCCGGCTATGACCCTGGAGCCTCCGATGCTGCCTTCGAGAGGATGTTCGAGCGCGACAAGGATGATCTGCGCAATCTCGGCATCCCGATCGTGACCGTGTCTACGTCGGACGGGGAAGTCCTCGGGTATCGCATCCCCGAAGAGGACTATCGACTGACGCAGGTCCGTGTGACTCCCCAGCAGTGGGCCCTGCTCGGTGTCGCGGCTCGCGCTTGGTCGCAGGCCAATCTTGCGTCTGCCGCCCAGTCTGCCGTTCGCAAGTTCGAGTCGATGCTGCCTGGTTCGGCGGATCACACACCCAACATCGCCCGAGTGGTCACCTGGCAGCAGGGACCCCGAGCCGGCAGCGAAGCGCTTCCCCGCATTTGGCAGGCCATTCGAGAGCATCGACGGATTCGCTTCGATTACCAGGGCAGAAGAGATGAACGGCCCCGCACGCGGGTCATGGAGCCTTGGAGCATCGTGGGGCGCGACGGCGGCTGGTACCTCATCGGGCTCGACGTCGAGATCGAGCACGCCCACGATGGCACCCGAGTGTTTCGGACATCACGCATGGTCGGAGCCGTCGAGTTCGCGAGTGATCCAGGCTCCTTCACCGTGCCGGACCATGATCCCGATGAGCTGATCACCCCCGAACCGACCGATTGGACCGAGGCGTGGGTTGCGATCGAGTCGGGATACGGCGCGAGCGTGAGGAGCCGAGCACTCACTGACCCTCCCGCCATGCCCGACGGCCTCAGGACGCCCGATCCGCATCTCGATGGCCGATTCGCTGTGGATGCTGATGTCATTGCCCTACGTACGACCGATCGCCACGCGCTGATCAGCGACCTGTGCGCACTGGGGTCACATGTGCGAGTCCTCGCCCCAGCCGATCTGGCCGATGAGGTCGCCGCCCGCTGGGCCCGAATCGCCGCACTCCATGGTCAGCCGGACGACAGTGATGCAGGCGAGGTGGTCTAGGTGAACGAGACCAGCGTCGATCGGCTCTCTCGACTGCTGAGCCTCGTCCCGTGGCTCGCCGGACGGTCGAGTACGGAGCCGGTCACGATCACCGAGGCTGCTGAACGATTCGGCGTCAGCCCCGAACGGCTGGAGAGCGATCTGTGGTTGCTCGTGTGCTGTGGACTGCCCGGCTACGGACCCGAGCATCTGATCGACATCCAATTCTGGGACGACGACGGACTCATCGACGTTCTCGACCCGCAAAATCTCTCGGCGCCTGCGTCGTTGACCTTCGACGAGGCCATCGCTTTGCAGTTGGGGTTACAGATGCTCGATTCGGTGGCGAGCGCGGAGGATCGTCCGCTCATCTACGAGACGATGCGCGTGCTGGCAGAAGCCACAGCCGGGGCCGTCGACACCGAACGTGCCTCGATCAGCGGGGCCGCGTCGCCGGAGGTCACCGCGGTCGTCCACGAGGCGTTGCGAAGTTCCCGCGCTCTGACCATCGAGTACTTCAGCGCGACCCGGGACGTGACCTCGATCCGCATCATCCACCCCCGCCAATTGGTGTTCAGTGAGAATCGTCCCTACCTCCAGGCGTGGTGCACCACCGCGAAGGCCCAGCGCACCTTCCGTCTCGACCGGATGCTGGCCGCGGAACTCGGTCAGCCCCTGCCGACACCAGATGTGACCATCGACGGGGTCGAGCGTGGGGATGACGCAGGCGGCGACGCACCGCGGCCCACGATGGTCGCGGTGCGCATCCGGGCCCAGGCACGCTGGCTGCTGGACTCCTATGCCTTCGATCCCGCCACACGAACCGAGACCGCCGAGGATGGCTGGATCCAGGCCAGCCTGCCGGTGTGGGATCGGGAGTGGTTCCTCCGCCTGGTGCTCAGCCAGGGGGGAGACCTCGTCTGCGAAGAACCGTCCGAATGGCGGACGGAGATTGCCAGGCTCGCGCGTGCTGCCCTAGCCGTAGGGAAGGCCGCCGAGGATCGTCCCTAGGGGATCCGCCCGACGAAAGGCCGCTTCGTGGCGCACGGAACGGGGCGGAGGGGTTAGCATGGGGGCACGCGAAGGCGACGACGTGAAAGGTAGCGCCCATGCCGTTCAACATGAAGCCCTGGGAATTCCTCATCATCGTGGCGCTGATCCTTCTGCTCTTCGGCGCCAAGAGGTTGCCGGACGCAGCACGAGGGCTCGGCCGCTCACTGCGGATCTTCAAGGCGGAGACCAAGGCCCTGCACGACGATGATGGCACCCAGTCCGACACGGATGCCCAGGCTGCGGCCCCGACGGCACCTGAGGCCATCGCTCCCTCGACGCCCACGAATGCGTCGAGTGAGACCAGCGCCACGCCACAGGCCGAGCGCACCGAGACCTAATCCGTGGCCGCTCCACCGCAGGCAGATTCACGCGGGGAGCGTCGACGCGGCAGGGCCAGAAATGGGGGCCCCGACTCGGCGATGCCCCTCGTGGAGCATCTGCGTGAACTGCGAACCCGCCTAGTCAAGTCCGGCATCGCCATCGTGGCCGGCATGGTGGTCGGATGGATCTACTACGCGGAACTCTTCGCCTGGCTGTCCCGGCCATTTGAGAATGTCGTCGCCCAGGCTCGCGCGGAGGGACGAGAAGTTACCCTCGCCCTCACCGGAGTGGCCGACCCGTTCGTCCTGCAGGTTCAAGTCGCAGCGCTCGCCGGCCTCCTGCTGTCCTCGCCGGTGTGGCTGTACCAACTCTGGCGTTTCGTCACGCCGGGCCTGCATCGGCACGAACGTCGCTGGGCGATCGGTTTCGTGGCGGTTGCCGTCCCCCTCTTCGCCGGGGGAGTGGCTCTGGCCTACACGGTGTTGCCCTACGGTCTTGAGATCCTGTTCGGGTTCACCCCCGACAACGTCGAGAACATCGTTTCCGTCGACCGTTACCTCTCCTTCTTCATCCGGACCGTCCTCGTGTTCGGCGTCGGCTTCCTGCTGCCCCTGATGCTCGTGCTGATGAACTTCGCCGGTGTCCTCACCGGGAAGCGGCTGTTGTCGTGGTGGCGCTGGCTCATCTTCGTTGTCTTCGTCTTCGCTGCCGTCGCGACACCCACGGGTGATCCGATCAACCTGATCCTCCTGGCGGGGCCCATGCTGCTGCTACTCGTGATGGCGATCGGGATCGCGCTGCTCAACGATCGCCGTCGAGCCCGCAAGCGGGGGCTCGAGGCCGATTACGACACCTGGGATGACGACGAGGCGTCGCCGCTTCGTACCGATTCGGATCCCTCCGGACCGTGAGCACGCCGCGCGCGGTCATCCTGGTGAACCGCCTCGCCGGAGGCGGTCGTCGTCTGGATGAGGTGCGGCGCTTGACCCGATCCCTCATCGCGCACCACTGGGCGATCGAGGTCCTGACACCCAACGGGCCGGAGAGCCTCGAAGGTGCGGTGCGACAGGCCGTGAACTCGGGCGCTCAGTGCATCGTCGTCGCAGGCGGTGACGGAACCTGGCACTATGCGATCCAATCCCTGGCGGGCACCTCAACTCCCACAGCATTGCTCGCCATAGGAACCGGTGATGACAACGCACGCAGCCTGGGCTTCCCCCGCCATGACCCCGAACGCCTCGGCCGCTGCATTGCCGAGGGCCGAGTCCGCTCGATCGACCTAGGTCGGCTCGAGTCATCCACGGTGTCCCGCTGGTTCAGTGGCGTGGCATCGGTCGGTTTCGACAGTCAGGTCAATGAGCGCGCGAATGCGTATGAGCGCCTGCCCGGGACGCTCCGCTATCTCGTGGCCGCAGCCGCGGAACTTCGGGGCTTCTCCCCGGGGGACTACCGGTTCACTGTCGATGGAGAGAGCCATGAACTGTCGGCGATGCTCATGGCCGTGGGCAATGGCGGCTTCTACGGGGGTGGGATGGCGATCTGCCCCGATGCTCGGACCGACGATGGATACCTCGACGCCACCGTCCTCACCGCCATGCCGATTCGCCGCTTCCTTGCGGCGCTCCCGCTCGTCTACCGCGGCACGCATGTCCGCCGACCCGAGGTGGACCAGTTTCGTGGGCGCGAGTTGGCCATCGACTCCCCGGGCCACTTAGTTTTTGCCGACGGTGAGCCCATCGGTCGGACACCGGTCAGCATGCAGGTCGTCCCCGACGCCCTGCGGATCGTCGACACTCGCATGGAGCCGTAGGCTGGGCTGCATGACCTCCCCGGCGGAGCGCTATGCCGCAGCTCGCCGGCGCACCACCGGCGGGCTCGGGGATTTCGCCGCTGACTATCCCTTCGGCCTCGACGAATTCCAGTTGTCCGCCTGTCATGCCCTGGCATCGGGGCGAAGCGTCCTGGTCGCAGCACCTACGGGCGCCGGCAAGACGGTCGTGGGTGAATTTGCCGTCCACCTCGCCCTTCGCGAGGGATCGAAGTGCTTCTACACCACCCCGATCAAGGCGCTGTCGAATCAGAAGTACCACGATCTCGTGGCTCGTCACGGACATGACCAGGTCGGACTCCTGACCGGGGACAACAGCATCAATGGCGAAGCGCCTGTCGTGGTGATGACGACCGAGGTCCTCCGCAACATGATCTACGCCGGATCCTCCACCCTGGATGATCTCGGATACGTCGTGATGGACGAGGTGCACTATCTCGCGGACAGGTTCCGCGGAGCCGTGTGGGAGGAGGTCATCATCTCGCTGCCCGAGCGCATCCATCTCGTGGCACTCTCCGCGACAGTGAGCAATGCGGAGGAATTCGGCGAATGGATCGCGGCGGTGCGCGGAGACAGCGAGGTCGTCGTCGATGAGATCCGCCCTGTGCCGCTGTGGCAACAGGTGATGGTCGGGACGAGACTGCTCGACCTGTTCGTCGATGATGACCAGTCTGTCGTCAACCCCGAACTGGTGCGACTCGCTCGCGAAAGCGAACGATGGGAACGTGGTCGATCCGGGGATCGTCGCCGTGGCGGTCGGCCGCGCAAGGATCGGCGCACACCCTGGAGAAGCGACATCGTGGAAACCCTCGATGCTCAAGGGTTGCTACCCGGCATCACCTTCATCTTCAGCCGCGCCGGATGCGATGCAGCGGTGCGCCAGTGTCTTGCTGCCGGCATCACCTTGACGCAGTCCCATGATCGCGAGGAGATCCGTCGGCTCGTCGAGGAACGCACGATCGACCTGCCCCACGAGGACCTCGCCATCCTGGGATATTCCGAGTGGGTCGATGGCCTCATGCGAGGGATCGCCGCCCATCATGCCGGTCTCATTCCGCGTTTCAAGGAGGTCGTGGAGGAACTCTTTCAGCAGGGCCTCGTGCGCATGGTCTTCGCCACCGAGACTCTTGCGCTGGGCATCAATATGCCCGCACGCACCGTGGTCATCGAACGTCTGGTGAAGTTCAACGGCGAAGCCCACGTCGACATCACGGCGGGGGAGTACACCCAGCTGACCGGTCGAGCGGGACGTCGTGGCATCGATGTCGAGGGACACGCGGTCGTCGCCTGGCAGGCGGACCTCAATCCAGCGGAACTCGCCGGGCTCGCCTCCACGCGTACCTATCCGTTGCGATCAAGTTTCCGCCCGTCCTACACGATGGCGGTCGGTCTCGTCGGACGGCTCGGCCGCACTGCGGCACGGGAACTGCTCGAGACCTCCTTCGCGCAGTTCCAGGCGGATCGATCGGTGGTGGGACTCGCGGCATCCATTCGGCGCGAGCAGTCGCGGGCCCAGAGCTATCGCGAGTCGATGCAGTGCCACCTCGGTGACTTCGAGGAGTACTCCCGAATGCGGCGAGAACTCTCCGAACGGGAGAAGTCCAGCGGTCGGCAGCGAACCCAGCGGCATCGCGAGGCGGTGGAGAATGCACTTCGGGAATTGAAGGTCGGCGACATCATCACCGTGACCAGCGGACGACGACCTGGCCCGGCCGTGGTCGTCACCGCTGATCGTCCCGTCCACGGTGCGTCACGGCCCACCATCCTCACCCTGGACCGGCGTGCGCGTCGCGTGTCCGCGGCCGAATTCGCCGACGAGGTCGACGTGGTGGGGCGACTGCGCGTGCCGAAGAGCTTCGCCCCACGGTCAGCACAGGACCGCCGTGAACTCGCAGCCGCGCTGACGCAGGCAACGCGGGGTCTCGGACGGCCGTCACGCAAAGGCCGCTCCGCCAGCGTCGATGCGGAGATCCTCGATCTCAGGGAGCAACTCCGCCACCACCCCTGCCATGGCTGCGATGAGCGAGAGCAGCATGCGCGATGGTCTGAGCGCTACTGGCGGGTGCAACGTCAACTTGAGGGGATGGAGCGGTCGATCGCTGATCGCACCCACTCCGTTGCGCGCCAATTCGACAAGGTGTGCGACGTCCTCACCGAACTCGGATACCTACAAGGCTCGGGGGAACAGACGCAGGTCACCGCCAATGGACGCATCCTCGCTGCGCTCTACACGGAGAAGGATCTTCTCGTCGCCGAGGCGCTGCGGCGAGGACTATGGAATGGCCTCGATGCCGCCGGCTTGGCCAGTGTCGTCAGCGGGATGGTCTTCGAGTCTCGCCAGGTGGATGACGCACCGCGCCTGCCCGGCGGTGCAACGCGTTCGGTCATCCAGGACACCGTGTCGCTGTGGCAGGAGGTCCACGCCAGCGAGCGCGCCTTCGGTGTCTCGTTGATCAAGGAGCCGGACTGGGGCTTCGCGTTGCTCATCCATCGTTGGGCGCAGGGGGCGAAACTCGGGACCGTGCTGGCCGAGAGCGAGATGAGTGCCGGTGACTTCGTGCGCTGGTGCAAGCAGGTCATCGATCTACTCGGCCAGATCGCGACGACGGGGGCGGGAGAGATCTGCGACCGAGCCAGGGAAGCAGCCGACCTGATCGACCGTGGCGTGATTCGCTACTCCTCGGCTCCCTGACCGGACTCCATGGCCTCGAGGAGGCGTTGGACCGATGCGCGCAGACCGTAGTGATCGATGAGGTCCTCGAGTCGATCGCGATCCGGCTCCCGTGGCGGCGCCAACTCCGGAACATGCGCACGGCTGCTCAGGTGTGTCACGGCGTACGCACGGCGCACCTGATCGGCACCCTCCGTCAGGGCAGCGGCGATTCTGGGGGTGAGGGGCTTGCCGGGATCAGTCTCAGCGGCCGCCAGGATCGCGTCGAGGGAGCCGAATGCATCGATGAGCGCCACGGCGGTGCGCTGGCCGATGCCGGGGATTCCCGGGAGTCCATCACTGGGATCACCACGCAGGGCCGCCATCGTGGCGTAGTCATCCGGTGCCACCTCGAATCGCTCCTTCACCCCCGCAGGATCCAACTCCACCCAGGGCTGACCACCCCTCGATTTCGCGGTTCCGCCGGTGTAGAGGAGGTGCACGCGAGCGCCCACCAGCTGCACGAGGTCGCGATCACCGGAGGCGATGTCGATATCGTCCCCGAACCCGCAATGTCGTATCGCCAGCGTGGCGATCACATCATCCGCCTCGCATTCGGGAGCACCGACGACGTCGATACCGAGAGCGGAGCAGAACTCCGCGATGATGGGGATCTGGGGCGAGAGCAGATCAGGCACCTCTTCCGCATCCGGCTCCTCGACGACGGTCCCGGCCTCCTCGACCCGGTGCGCCTTGTAGGAGGGCACTAGTTCGACCCGCCACGCTGGACGCCAGTCGTCGTCCCAGCAGGCGACGAGGCGATCGGATCCGCGGGCCTGGGCGATGCGCCCGAGGGTGTCGAGGAAGCCCCGCACGGCGTTGACCGGTGTGCCGTCAGGGGCGGTGATCGTGTCAGGAAGGGCGTGGAACGCCCGCCAGTACAGGGAGGCCGAATCGGCAAGGAGCAGTCTCACGGTCGCAGCCTGCCCTACGGCAGGTCCTGAGCGCATCCACGACCCTCCCGGCGATACCGTGGGGCTCGTGGGAACAGGACATGTGGCCGTGACGCCGGAACTCATCGAGACCCTGGGAGCCAGGCTGGCGCGCGCCGCCTCAGGCGCCAACGAGGCCGGATGGGACGCCCTCATCGTGACCCCTGGCGCGAATCTGGTCTATTTGATCGGTTACGACGCGGTCCCGCTCGAACGCATCACGGCCCTCGTCATTCCCGCTCAGGCGGATCCCTTCCTGATCGTGCCGCGGCTGGAGCGACTCGCGGCCCTCGCGAGCCCCGCCGGAGATCTGCAGATTCCCGTCGTGACCTGGGATGAGCACGACGACCCTTACCAACTCATCGCGGATCGTCTCGGGGAGCCCACGCACCTTGCGGTCGACAACGACATGACCGCGTCGAAGGTGCTCCGACTGCGCGATGCACTTCCACAGGTTCGCCTCGAACTCGCCGGCCCGGTCCTCGACGGCCTCCGTCAGGTGAAGGACTCGTGGGAGATCGATGCCCTGCGGGAGGCCGCCGCTGCCATCGATCGAGTGCACGCCCGTGTGGGTGGCTTGCTGCGTCCCGGTCGCACCGAGGCGGAGGTGGGCGCGGATATCGCCGAGTTGATCCTGGCTGAGGGGCACATCCGGGTGGACTTCATCATCGTCGCATCCGGGCCCAATGCGGCCAGCCCGCATCATGCGGTGAGCGATCGTGTCATCGCGGTCGGGGAACCGATCGTGGTCGACATAGGCGGCACGATGCCCTCGGGCTATCGCAGCGACTGCACGCGCACCTACTGCATCGGTGAGCCGGCCGAGGAGTTCCTGCGCGATTACCAGCTCCTGCAGGAGGCGCAGGAACGTGCGGTCCAAGGCGTGCGTCCGGGCGCGACATCCGGTGAGATCGACGGGCTAGCCCGCGACCACCTTGGCAGCACAGCCGAGTACTTCATCCATCGGACCGGGCACGGCATCGGGCTGCTCACCCACGAGGAGCCCTACATCATGGCGGATAGCCAGCTGCCCCTCCAGGCAGGCATGGCCTTCAGCGTCGAGCCCGGCTTCTACATCGAGTCGAAATGGGGAGCCCGGATCGAGGACATCGTGGTGTGCACACCCGACGGGGTCGAGTCACTCAATCGTCAGTCACGTGATTTGCACATCGTGCCCACCTCGGCCAGCTGAGAGCGGGGGAGGGCATGACGACGGAACAATCGATCCGGGACCAGATCGTGGACCCTCGCGTGTCGACCGTCACGCGATCGCTGCCCTCAGACGAGAGTCGACAGCTGCTGGACCTGACGCGACAGATGGCAGGGGATTTACTGGTTCCGCATGTCGACGCAGCGGAGTCAGCGGGTGAATTCCCACGCGAACTCCTTCGGACCCTGGGACGCTCTGGCCTGCTCTCCCTGGCCTATCCGGAGGAGATCGGGGGAGGGGGACAGCCGTACACGGTGTACCTGCAGGTGCTCGAGGAACTGTCGACGAGTTGGCTGTCCGTGGGCATGTCGGTCAGTGTGCACTCCCTGGCCTGCTTCCCCCTCGTCCACGCCGGGACACCCGAGCAGGTCCAACGCTGGCTGCCCGAGATGCTGAGGGGCGACACGCTCGGCGCCTATTGCCTGTCCGAGCCCCAGTCAGGCTCCGATGCCGCTGCCTTGAACACTCGTGCCTCCGCGGCAGAGGACGGCTACCTCATCAACGGACGCAAGGCGTGGATCACTCATGGCGGGGTGGCCGATTTCTATCACGTGATGACGCGAACAGGGGGCGATGGACCTCGGGGTATCTCCTGCTTTCTCATTGACGCCGGCACGCCCGGATTGAGTGCCGCATCACCGGAACGCAAGATGGGGACCTGGGCATCCACGACCGCCGGGATCATCCTCGACAACGTTCGCGTCGATGCCGATCGCCTCATCGGAGCCGAGGGGGAGGGCTTCTCGATCGCGATGGCCGGCCTCGATGCGGGTCGTCTGGGTATCGCGGCATGTGCGGTGGGTCTCGCCCAGGCAGCCCTGCAGGCTGCCGTTGCCTATGCGACACAGCGGCAGCAGTTCGGGCGGCCGATCGCCGATTTCCAGGGGTTGTCCTTCATGTTGGCGGACATGGCAACGGCCGTCGAAGCGGCGCGCGCGCTCTACCTGCAGGCAGCGGCTCGTGCAGATGCCGGTGAACCGTTCAGCGCACAGGCGGCGATGGCGAAACTCTTCGCGACCGACACCGCCATGAAGGTCACCTCGGACGCGATCGGAGTCCTCGGAGGGTACGGCTACACACGTGACTTTCCGGTCGAGCGCTACTTCCGCGAAGCGAAGGTGCTCCAGATCGTCGAAGGAACCAATCAGGTGCAGCGCATGGTGATCGGCCGCTCGCTCACCGGTGGGCGCGGATAACGATGCCGCCGCTCGCGCTGCATTCGGGACTTCCCGACCGGTACCTGCTTCATGGCGGGCACGTCTACTCACCCTCCGATCCCTTCGCGACGGCCATGTTGGTCATCGATGGGATGGTCGCCTGGATCGGCTCCGATGCCGGCGCCGCAGTGCACTCGGATTCGGTCGATGCGATGTTCGACCTCGAGGGTTCGCTCGTCACGCCGGCCTTCGTCGATGCCCACGTCCACCTCACCGCACTCGGACTGAGCATCACCGGCCTCGACCTGTCCGGGATCGCGAGTTCGGAGGAGTTGTTGAGGCGTCTCGCGGACGCCGTCGAAGGTCAACCGCTGACCAGCGTGATCTGGGGGCATGGTTGGGATGACAGCGGATGGTCCTCCGCACCTCCGACCCGAGAGCAGATCGATGCGGCCAGCGGCGGGCGGGCGGTCTTCCTCAGTCGAGTCGATGCCCATTCCGCGCTTGTCTCGAGTGCACTGGTGGATCGGAACCCGGATGTGCGACGGGCCGATGGTTTCGATCCTGAGGGAATCGTCACCCGTGACGCAAACCTGTTTCTGCGAGCCGCGGCATCCGAGAGCATCCCCGATGAGCAGCGTCAGGCTGCGCAACGCGCTGCATTGGAACGTGCAGCATCACGGGGAATCGCCAGCGTGCACGAGATGG
Source organism: uncultured Bifidobacteriaceae bacterium (assembly GCA_964626275.1). GTDB lineage: Bacteria > Actinomycetota > Actinomycetes > S36-B12 > S36-B12 > M55B157. The sequence continues at coordinate 24,762 of CAZVCZ010000009.1, forward strand.
GCGGTCCGGGGATCTCCAGCGCGATCGACCTGGCCTCCGCCCTGTCCCTGGGGGAGGATCCTGATCACGTCGAGGTGATCGGCTACTGGGGGGAAATTCTCGGACTTGAACTGGCCGCCGAACTCGGGGCACACGGATGCGCGGGCGATCTTTTTGTCGACGGTTCGCTCGGCTCCCACACCGCCTGCCTGCGCGAGCCCTACGCCGATGACGCGACAACATCGGGTGTGGCCTATCTGGAGACCCAGGTCATCGCCGAGCACATTCGTGCGTGCACGGAGGCAGGCATCCAGGCCGGATTCCACGTCATCGGCGATGCGGCCATGGATCGCGTGATCGCGGGTCTGTCCGCCGCTGCGCAGCATGTGGGCGACGAGGCACTGCGTCGGTGCGGACACCGCGTGGAGCACGCGGAAATGCTCGACGCAGAAGCCATGAACGCGCTGAGTCGTTGGGGTGTCACGGCAAGCATGCAACCGAGCTTCGACGCCGCCTGGGGCGGTGCAGCGGGAATGTACGTCGATCGACTGGGGCCACAACGCGCCCGCGCAATGAACCCATTCGCTTCCGTGCTCCAGCACGGGGTTCCCCTCGCGTTCGGTTCCGACGCGCCGGTCACGGCACTCGAACCCTGGGAGGCGGTGCGTGCGGCGGCGTTCCATCACCAATCAGAGCATCGAGTCTCCACGCGCGCAGCATTCGCGGCCCACACGCGCGGAGGAAGACGGGCCGCTCGGCAGGAGTCCCGAGAGCCGGGGGTCCTGCAGGAGGGAGCACCCGCCACGTTCGCGGTCTGGACGGACACCGAACTGCGCGTCATCGCCCCCGATGACCGAATCTCCGCCTGGAGCACCGATCCGCGCTCAGGCACCCCGGGTCTTCCCGATCTCACCCCTGGTGTCGCTGCGCCGCTGTGTCGAGGAACTGTGCGTGCCGGACGCGTGATCTTCGACGGCACGAACCCGGGGGAGGAGCGCTGAGGGACTGGTGGCGTTGGAGCGTGGCGCTGGCGTCAGGCGCCCTGCTTGCGCTGGCGTTCCCGCCCTTTGGTGCGTCCCTACTTGTCCCGATCGCTGTTGCTGGACTCACGTGGGTGACCTGGCGACAGCGTGCCTGGACCGGTGCTGCGCTCGGCTTCGCCTTCGGCCTGGTGTTCTTCGGCGTCCTGTTGCGCTGGGTGGCGCTGGTCGGAACCGATGCGTGGATCGCGCTGTCGGTGTTCTGCGCCGGGTGGCTGGCGCTGCTCGGTGCGGCTTCGGCGCTGCTGTCGAGACTGCCCTGGGCGCCCGTGTGGATCGCCGCAGCCTGGGTCGCCGAGGAGGCGTTGCGCGACCGCATCCCGCTGGGCGGCTTTCCGTGGGGTCGATTGGCCTTCGCTCAGACGGCCACCACGGTGACCCCGTGGGCGTCCATCGGGGGAGCGGCTCTCGTGACTTTCCTCACCGCGCTGGCCGGAACCCTGCTCACTGCCCTGGTGATGTGGTGGATAACGATGCGCCGACGCGACGCCGTCCTCGCGGCGCTGGGCGTCGTTCTCATCGCTATCTCCGGACTAGCGCTCCCGCGCGCTGAGGGCGGGCAGGACATCGATGGGCCATCGACAAGCGTCGCGGCGGTCATCCAAGGTGGTGTTCCCAGCACCGGACTGGGCTTCGGCGACGAACGACGCGAGGTCCTGCGGCGCCACGTGAGCGCCACGCTTGCCCTGGCCGATGCCGTGCAGCGCGGGGATGCACTACCTCCCGATTTCGTGGTGTGGCCGGAGAACTCCTCCGATATCGACCCCTTGGCGGACGAAGCGGCGGCCGCACAGATCGACACCGCAGCGCGTGCCATCGGTGTCCCGATCCTGGTGGGTGCCGTCCTCGGCATCAGCGAGACCACCGTGGCCAATGTCGGCATCGTGTGGGATCCCATCACCGGGCCGGGCGAGATGTATGTCAAGCAGCGACCTGTTCCCTTCGGGGAGTTCGTTCCGTTCCGCCCAGTCCTGACCCGGATCATCGGGCGTTTCGATCGGATCCCGCGCGACTTCATCGCGGGTGACACCAGCGGGGTACTCCAGGTCGGAAATGCGCGGCTGGGAGATGTCATCTGTTTTGAGGTCGCCTACGACGATGTCGTGCGCAACACGGTGAGGGACGGAGGTCGCGCCCTCGCGGTGCAAACCAATAACGCGACCTTCGCTGGCCTGGGACAACCCGAGCAGCAGGTGGCGATGTCCCGATTGCGTGCCGTGGAAACCGGCCGGACCGTACTGGTGGCCGCGACCTCCGGTATCAGTGCCGTGATCGATCCCACCGGCGGAATCCAGGCGGAACTCGGCGAGGACGAGACGGGCTGGATCGTTCAGCCCATCGAATTGCGAGACAGCCAGACAATCGCGACCCGCGTTGGAGAGGTGCCGGAGTTCGCCCTGTGCTTCGTCGCACTGGTGGGTTTGGGCTGGGTCCTTCTCATGACCGTTCGCCGATCGAGCAGCCTGGATAGGGACACCGACCAGGCTGAACCCATGTCGCCACCGACAACGTAGGCTCGCATTCGTGACCGAGATGAGCGGCGGATCGACCTGCGTCATCATTCCGACGTTCAACGAAGCGGAGAACCTGCCACGCGCCGTGGAGCAGGTCCGACGGTTCGCACCCGAGGTCCACATCCTCGTCGTCGACGATGCCTCACCCGATGGGACGGGCGACATTGCCGATGACATCGCGGCTCGGGACTCGGCCGTCCACGTCCTGCACCGATCGGGAAAGGCTGGCTTGGGGGCCGCCTATCTCGCCGGCTTCGACTGGGCCCTCGAGCGCGGATACGACGTCATCGTCGAGATGGACGCCGACGGATCCCATCGCGCGGAGGATCTGCCTCGACTCCTGGCTGCCCTCACCGACGCCGATGTCGTCCTCGGGTCTCGCTGGGTGCCCGGGGGAGAGGTCGTCAATTGGCCCCGCAGTCGTGAGGTGCTCTCACGTGGCGGCAACCTCTACACCCGCCTCGCTCTCGGGATTCCGCTGCGAGATGCCACCGGTGGCTATCGAGCATTCCGCGCCGACGTATTGCGCTCCATCGCCCTCGACGACGTGGCCTCCCAGGGATATTGCTTCCAGGTCGATCTTGCCTGGCGTGCCGTCCAGCGAGGGTTTCGAGTCCGGGAGGTGCCGATCACGTTCGTGGAACGTGAGATCGGCACGTCGAAGATGAGCCGGAGCATCGTGGCCGAGGCGTTGTGGCGCGTCACCCAGTGGGGAGCAGCGCATCGATGGAATCAGGTGAAACACGGCAGGCGGGGGAGCACGTGACAGCCGGACGGATCGGCTGCCTGCTGCTGCTGTGGCCGATCGCAGAGCTGGTGATCCTGTTGATCGCCGCCTCCACCTGGGGCTGGGAACCGGTCGTGATCGCCTTGCTCATCGGGGTGGTCGTAGGCCTCATCGTGATCCGCATCGGGATCGCGGCCACCGGCAGGTCCTGGGGACAAGCCCTCAGGGTGCTGCAGCAGCGCTCCGTCATCGTCGATCCCGACACCGGCCAGGTACTCGCGATCGAGGGTCCGGATTCGGCAACCTCGTCGGCCGCGGTCGCGCCCCCGGCCCAAACGGTGCTGCTGATCCCCGCCGGGATCGCCATCGCCATCCCGGGATTCATCAGCGACATCGTCGGCCTCGTCCTGCTGCTACCACCGGTGCGACGTCGGATCGCCCAGTCGTGGGCACGACGCATCGGCCCGGCCTGAGGACAGACCGGGCCGACGTCGACAGAATCAGGCTGATTTGCGCTGGGTCGAGTGCAACAGGGTCAGCCGCTCATCGAGGAGCTCCTCGAGATCGGCGATCGTCCGGCGCTCGAGCAGCATGTCCCAGTGGGTTCGGGTGGGACGCTCCGGCTTCGGCTCGGGACGTGCGAAGTCCCGGCGAAGGGCCTCTGCACCGCAACGGCACTCCCACAGCACGGGAATCTCCTCCGCTTCGACAGAGAAGGGGACGCTCGTGACATGTCCACGCGGACAGTCGTAGTGGACGACCATGCGCTCGGCAGGCTCGACATGCTCATCGGACTCATAGCTCGTGGTCCCCAGACGGGTGCCACGCAGGGCGCCTTCCGCCATCGTGATGCCTCCTTGCCGCGGGGCCTCGGGTCTGAGGCCATCGGTGATCGGACGCAGACGATCTTCGGCGGGTTCCGCGTGGTGGTGGACCACGATCGCGGTCACCGACCGTCCATGGATCGTCCTATAGCCGGACAATCCGTCGAGACGGTGCGACTAGGCCCACAGGCCGCGATGTTGGAGAACCTCGCGCAGCACCCTGGGCCGATCGGTCATGATGCCGTCCACGCCGAGGTCGAGCAGCTCGTGCATCTGGGCGGGGGAGTCGATGGTCCAGACGTGCACTTCATGGCCCGCCGCGTGGGCGGCGGATACGAGGCGCTCGTCCACCAACCGTCGCCGTCCGATATTCGGCGGGATCTGGAGGTAGTCAGCCGATAGTGACGCCTGACGGCCTGCCGCGACAGCAGTGACGAACCGGAAGACCTCACGCGGTGACGCCGAGGTGGTGACCCGAACGGAGCGGCGCACCTGGCTCAGTCGTCGGTGGCTGAAGGCGCCCACACACACCCGTGAATGCTCGCCAGTCCGCTCCAGCGCGTTCAGCAGGGCCGGCACGGCGACCTCGTCCTTGGCGTCCAGGGTGAACCGGGACTCCGGCATGGCTTCCAGGAGCTCCTCGAGGCGCAGGATGGGCTCGTGACCGTGGATGCGGGCCCTGGACACCTCCGCCCAGGTCATGTCCTTGAGCAGGCCGACTCCATCGGTGGTGCGGTCCAGGCTCGCATCGTGATGGACCACAGCGACCCCATCACGTGTGCCGCGGATATCGGTCTCCATCTCCACGAATCCCAGCCGTTGGGCGCTCTGGAAGGCCCGCAGGGAGTTCTCCGGAGCCTCATGGGAGCCACCCCGGTGGGCGAAGGCACGAAAGCGGCTCACTCCGGCCAGCCTCGGGATCCCGCCCAGATCCCCATAACGCCGATAATGCACATTATGTCATTCCCCGGATGGCGTTTCGTGGAGGTGAAGGAGGTCGATCTCGACCGCTGTGTCATAGAACGTGGCTCCCCTCCCGGCATCGGTGAGCGCCTGGCTCGTCACGTCATTCAGCGACGTTGACTCGCCTGAACCCATCCAGCGCAGTCCGAAGGCAGCCGCGGTTCCGGGTCGAGTGCGGTCGGTGACCTCGGCGATGGCCGTGAACTCACCCCGAGAGTTGAAGATGCGCACTCGGTCACCGGTCGCGATAGAGCGGGCGGCCGCATCCCGCGGATGCACCCACACCTCCTGCTCCCCCGCAGCGCGTCGGTGGCGATCGAGATTGGCAAATGACGAGTTCAAGAAGGTGTGCGCCGGAGGGCTGAGCAGCATGAGCGGAAATGCTTCAGGGTCGGTAGTCGTCGGCTGCTCGGTGGGCGGAATGTATGCGGGAACCCGGTCGACCCCCTCGAACCCACCGATCAGCTCAATACGACCGGATGGCGTCGTAAGCCCCCGTTGGAATACCTGTTCGAAGGATTCCGTGGGTACCCTCGTCCATCCCTGCTCGCGCAGCTCATCGGCGTCCATACGAGTCCCTGAGAACGTATCGAGCGCCTCGTCGATCAGGTCAGCGTCCGAGGTGAACAGGTCGGTCTCTTGATAACCCATCGCGTCGCTGAGCCGGCGGAACGCTTCGGTGTTGGACACCGCCTCTCCCAACGGTTCGATGGCCGGGGTATTCAAGGTGACAAACCGATGGCCATAGGCGGTATGCAGATCCCAGTGCTCGAGTTGGGTTGTCGCGGGAAGCACCCAATCTGCGTAACGCGTGGTGTCCGTTCGGAACTGTTCCAGCACGACGGTGAACAGGTCCTCGCGTTCCAGACCTCGCCGCACGATCGACGAGTCGGGTGCGATGACCGCCGGATTGCTGTTGTAGACGACCATCGCGGAGACAGGTGGCCCCCCGACCCCGGCATCATGCGTCGTCAGGGCCTCGCCAAGTCGCGTCATGTTGATGACGCGGGTGCCCTTGGGAATCCACTCGCTGCGGGTGAAGCGAGCCCTATCGAATCTCGTTGCACCCGACGTGGACAGCAGTGCACCTGCACCCGAGTCCCGCCACGCTCCGACCACAGCCGGCAGGATGCTCACCGCTCGCACGGCGGAGGCCCCTCCCGCGTGGCGTTGCATTCCGTAGTTGAGCCGGATGAAGGACGGACGAGTCGTGGCGTATCGACGTGCAAGATCGTCAATGACATGAGCGTCGACACCGGTGACCTTAGCCGCCCGTCGCACATCCCATTCCGAGAGGACACGCTCGCGCAACTCCTCCCAGCCGGTGGAGAAGCGTCCCAGGAAGTCTTCGTCGACGAGGCCCTCATCGATCATCACCCGCATCATGGCGAAGGCCAAGGCTGCATCCGTCCCTGGCCTGAGAGCAATATGCAGATCGCTTGCCTCGGCAGTTCTCGTGCGCAACGGGTCGATACAAATGACCGTTGCCCCCGCTTCTCGCGCACGCCTAACCGCCGGCCACAGATGGGAATTCGAGGTTAACGTGTTGGTCCCCCACAGGATGATGAGCCCGACATCGCCCAGGTCATCTGGGCCTGGACCGGCGAAATCGCCGTACACCATCTGCCAGCCGGCGGTCCCCGCCGACGCACAGATCGTTCGGTCCAGCAGCGACGCTCCCATGTGATGGAAAAAACGCGCCGACAGCGACTCGCGTTGCAGAAGACCCATGGTTCCCGCGTACGAGTACGGCAGCACCCCTTGAGGCCCGTGGCGCTGGATGACGCGACCTAGGCCATCGGCAATCCCCTCCAGAGCTGTGGACCAACTCACCGGTTCAAACTCCCCCGACCCCTTGGGACCAATCCGTCTCAACGGGGTGAGGATGCGATCGGGATGGTAGGTCCGCTCGTGATACCGGTTGACCTTCGCGCACAGGAAGCCCTGGGTCACCGGATGATCGGGATCTCCGC
>CAZVCZ010000010.1:0-26570 GCA_964626275.1 uncultured Bifidobacteriaceae bacterium
CGAGGGCCTGCTCCAGCCCGGACCGCTCGATGGTGTCGGGAACGGAGACGATCAGATCGAGCAATTGGCGACGTTCGGGTGGAGGGTCGGCATCCGTGCTCGGATCGGGAGGGGTGGGTCCCAGCGCGTGGGCGAACATCGTGGTGACATCGGCGCGCAGAAGTGCGAGGACGCGCATGACCTGTGCGGTGGCGCCGGGCGTCCCCGAGGTTTCGATCCGAATACGCCACGGCCGACGAGGGCCCGTGTGATGCCAACCGGGGGGATCGTCTGCGGCGAGGGATTCGAGTAGCCGAGCGACGAGACCCAACCAGGAGCCGGGATCGGTGGTGCGCGGCAGCAGGGGTCCGAGCAGCGCGAGACCCGCACCGACGGCGAGGAGGTGAAGCGTCGCAGCATCGTCATCGATGCGCTCATCGACGGCACCGCTTCCGCGAAGTTGATCGATCACGGCCGCGGCAGCATTCCACCGAAGGCCGATGCGCTCACGGACGACCTCGGCGAGGTGGTCGTCGAAGGGAGCGAGGGCGACAGCCTGCAATTCCCGTGTGTCCCACACGGAGGCTGGGGCGCCGAAGGCATCGCGGGCAACGGCGAGGATCGCGGCTAGCGGCTCATCGCCGGCCTGTTCTGCCTGATCGCGCAGTCGTTGCGAGGTTGGGGGGAAGGGAAGGGACTCGACGACGAGGGCGAGCAGATCGGCGCGATGTCGTCCGACCGCGGTGACCGATCGCGTCGACACCTCAGCCTCCTGCGCGATGTCGCGGCGTGAGGTGTGGACGATCCCTGCTGTCTCGAACAGGGTCGCAGCGGCGTCGAGGATGCGCTCGCGCTGATCGCCCACAGGGGCGAATCTACGCGTTCGGGGTCGTTCTCGGGCCGGAGAGGGCATCGCGAACCGGCACCAATTTCGCGCGCGATTCGGCGAGTTCTGACTCCGGGTCCGATCCGGCGACGATGCCGCATCCGGCGAACAGGCGCAGCGACGTGCCCGCGGGATCGATCTCCGCGCAGCGCAGGGCAATGCCGAACTCGCCGTCTCCGCGCGAATCCCACCAGCCGACCGGACCGGAATAGCGTCCCCGATCCATGCCCTCGAATTCCCTGATGAGGGAGAAGGCGCGCTCAGTGGGGGTGCCGCAGACCGCGGCGGTGGGATGCAGCGAGGCGGCGAGTGCGAGCACGGGGGCGGCATCGACGAGTTGGCCGGAGATGTCGGTGGCGAGGTGCTGGACATTCGGTAGTCGCAGCACCCGCGGCCGTGAGGGCACATCGAGATCGGCGCAGTGAGTCGCCAGGGCGCGGGCGACGGAATTCACCGCGTATTCGTGCTCCTCGAGGTCCTTGCCGCTCCCGAGGAGCGCAGCGGCAAGGCTCGCATCCTCATCGGCATCCCCGCGTCGCTTCACTGTGCCGGCCAGGACTCGGGACATGACCAGTGATCCCGTGCGCCGCACGAGGAGTTCCGGGGTGGCGCCGACCATGCCGGCGACACTGAACGTCCAGCACTCGGGGTAGTCCTCGGCCAGACGATGCAGGAGATGTCGTACGTCGACCGGCTCATCGAGGTGGGCCACGATGTCGCGGGCGAGGACGACCTTGTCGACCTCACCCCGGCCGATCCGGTCGATGACGGCGGCCACGCTGGACATCCACTCCTCGGGCGTGCGTGAGCCGTGGGTGAAGATCACGTCCCCGGTCGTCGGCGCGGTCGACTCCTCACGCAAGGCCACACGCGGATCGAGCAGCTCCAGATGATCGATCGGCCCCGAGGCGGGATCCTCGATCACGGTGATCCAACTGCGCCCCTCCCGCCGTCCGATGATGACCCGGGGCACGACGACCGTCGATCCCACGCCACCGCTGGTCTGGGGGTCGCCGGTTGCCTCGGGATCGAAGGTGAAGGAGGCGAAGGCGAGGGGTCCGGTTCCCGGCAGTTGCAGGGGATCATCGATCTCGATGTCCTCCAGCCAGCGGTTCCACCACCGCTGAGCTCGCGAGAACCGCTCCTGACCGGTGAACTCCCAGTGCGCTGCCACCCCCCAGGCCACCAGTCCTTCTCCGCGACGCACCCATGCCAACGCCTCATCCTGCGGCAGCAGGTCGAGCAGGGCATCGGCCCCATCGAGCGATGCCGAGAAGAGGGAGGGGGCCACCTCGACGGTGCGAGCCCGCAGACGCTGGGTTCCCGGAGTGGGTACCAGGGTGACAGGGGAGGACACTCCAGAAGAGTACGGGCATCAGCGCCCAACGGCACGCTGCGCTCGACCTGACAGCCCGTGGCACGATGACCACCATGCCCGCAGCTGATCTGGACCGACGACCCGATGAGGTCGCCCGCATGTTCGACGGTGTGGCGGATCGCTACGACATCACCAATGACGTCCTCGCCCTCGGTCAGACGCGCCTGTGGCGGCGGGCCGTCCTCAACGCGGTCGACCCAGCCCCCGGCGAGCGGGTCTTGGATCTCGCGGCGGGAACGGGGACCTCAAGCGTGCCCTTCGCTCAGCGAGGAGCCGAGGTCGTGCCCTGCGACTTCTCCCTGGGGATGCTGCAGGTCGGGCGCCGGAGGGTCCCCGATCTGCCGTTCGTGGCGGGCGACGCGCTGCGCCTGCCCTTCGGGGATGGATCCTTCGATGCCGTCACGATCTCCTTCGGCCTACGTAACACGGTCGACCCCGAAGCTGCCCTGCGGGAAATGCGACGGGTCACCCGCCCCGGGGGGCGGGTCGTCGTCTGCGAGTTCTCCCACCCCGTCCTGTCCCCGCTGCGTACGGCCTACACCGAATACCTCATGCGGGCCCTGCCCGCGGTGGCCCGGAAGGTGGCCTCCGAGCCGGATGCCTATGTCTATCTGGCGGAGTCGATTCGGGCCTGGCCGGACCAACCCGGTTTGGCTCGGGTCATCGCGACGGTGGGCTGGTCGGAGGTCGCCTGGATGAACCTCACCGGCGGGATCGTGGCCCTGCATCGGGGGGTCAACCGGGGGTGAAGGCTCGCATCTCGCCGTGACTAGACTGCGGCGTGATGGACCCGGTGCCTGCGGGTCCGATCTGCACGGCCCTGGCACGAGGACAGCAATCAGGTTCCGGACGTCGCGATCACTCGCGGCTGCTCCGCGACGAACGTGAAGGAGATGCGGTTCGGTGAACGTCTACGCACCGATCCTTATCCTTGGCCTCCTTGCTGCCGCGTTCGCGGTGTTCAGCGTCACCCTCACGAGTTTCACCGGACCGAAGCGCTACAACCGCGCCAAGGTCGATGCCTACGAGTGCGGGATCGAGCCGACACCGCAACCGATCGGGGGTGGACGCTTCCCGGTGAAGTACTACCTCACGGCGATGATGTTCATCATCTTCGATATCGAAATCGTGTTCTTGTATCCGTGGGCCGTGGCTTTCGATCAGCTCGGGCTGTTCGCGTTCATCGCCATGATGTTGTTCCTGGTCAACCTTGCAGTTCCGTATCTCTATGAGTGGCGGCGCGGCGGATTGGACTGGGATTGATATGGCCGTCGTGGCGAGTGAGATGACCGTGATCCGACCGACGAGAGGGTGTGAGTGACATGGGCCTCGAGGAGAAGCTTCCCTCAGGTGTCCTTCTCACCACGGTAGAGAAGTTCGCCGGATATGCCCGCAAGGGCTCCCTTTGGCCGGCCACCTTCGGCCTGGCCTGCTGCGCCATCGAGATGATGGCGACCGGTGGTCCCCGATACGACTTGGCCCGCTTCGGCATGGAGGTCTTCCGGGCCTCGCCGCGCCAGGCGGACCTCATGATCGTGGCCGGGCGAGTGAGCCAGAAGATGGCGCCGGTGCTCCGCCAGATCTACGACCAGATGCCGGCACCAAAGTGGGTGCTCGCGATGGGTGTGTGCGCCTCCAGCGGAGGCATGTTCAACAACTACGCCATCGTGCAGGGGGTCGACCACGTTGTTCCCGTGGACATCTACCTGCCGGGTTGCCCACCTCGCCCGGAGATGTTGATCGATGCGATCTTGAAGCTGCACGACCAGATCCAGGAGACCAAGCTCGGCGTCAACGCGGTGGCCGAGCAGGATCGACTCGAGGCGGAGGCGCTTATCGCTCCCAGCACCCTCGAGATGAGAGGTCTGCTGCGATGACCGATCAGGCACCCGACGCCGCTCCACCGGTCTCGACCGCCGAGGCCGGTGTCGAGGTCGCCCTGGGGCGCACAACCGCACCCCAGGGAGAATTGTCGATCATCGGGGTCCGCGAAGGAGCCTTCGGCAACTCCGATTCCGGGGACACGTCAGGATTCGGCGGGCTCGTCGAACCGATCGTGATGCCCGGTCCCACCCCGCGGCCCTACGGGGGCTGGTTCGACGAGGTCACCGATGAACTCGAACTCGCGCTGCAGGATGCGAACCTGCCCATCGCGACCGCGATCGAGAAGGTTGTCGTGGATCGGGGAGAAATCACCTTCTTCGTCCGTCGCGAACACCTGCTTTCGGTAGCCACCGCGATGCGGGATGAGCCGGCCCTACGCTTCGAGATTTGCATGGGGGTGAGCGGAGTGCACTATCCCCACGAGGCGGATCGGGAACTGCACGCGGTCTATCACCTGCAGTCCATCACCCACAATCGCCGGATCCGGCTCGAGGTAGCCGTTCCGGATGGTGATGCCCGAATCCCGTCGCTGGTCTCGGTGTATCCCACCAATGACTGGCACGAGCGTGAGACCTACGACTTCTTCGGGATCGTCTTCGAAGGCCATCCCCACCTGACGCGCATCCTGATGCCTGATGACTGGCCAGGACACCCGCAGCGCAAGGACTATCCCCTCGGGGGGATTCCCGTCGAGTACAAGGGCGCGGAGACCCCGCCGCCCGATCTGCGAAGGGAGTACTCCTGATGACGACGGAGAACATCACGTTCACTTCAACGTCCGGCGGCACTTCGACATCGGCCACCGACGAGGACGCCACCGCGACGGACGATCCCTACGCGATGGGCGCCGATGCCGGCACCGGCACCGTCTACACCGTCTCGGGCGGAGACTGGGACACGATCTCCGGCGCGCCGGAGGGTGAGAAGGAGCGGATCGTCGTCAACATGGGTCCCCAGCACCCCTCGACCCATGGTGTACTCCGACTGATCCTCGAACTCGAGGGGGAGTCGGTCACCGAGGCGCGGTGCGGGATCGGGTACCTCCACACCGGGATCGAGAAGAACCTGGAATACCGCACCTGGGTTCAGGGTGTCACCTTCGTCACCCGGATGGACTACCTCGCCCCGTTCTTCAACGAGACGGCCTACTGCCTCGGGGTGGAGAAACTGCTTGGTGTCACGGATGAGATTCCCCAGCGTGCCAGCGATATTCGCGTGCTCATGATGGAACTCAATCGCATCTCCTCCCACCTGGTAGCGCTGGCGACCGGCGGGATGGAACTGGGTGCGCTCACCGCGATGACCTTCGGTTTCCGTGAGCGTGAACTGGTGCTCGACATCTTCGAGATGGTGACCGGCCTGCGGATGAACAGCGCCTATGTGCGCCCGGGTGGTGTCGCCCAGGACATCACCGACGATCAGATCCGACGGATCCGCGAGACGCTGCCGCTCCTGCGCAAGCGTCTCGGCGACACCGCAGCCTTGCTGATCGACAACGCCATCTGGATGGGCCGCACCGTGAATGTCGGCTACCTCAACCTCGCGGGCTGCATGGCCCTGGGAATCACCGGACCGGTATTGCGATCCACCGGATTGCCCCACGATCTGCGCAAGGCGCAGCCGTATTGCGGCTATGAGACCTATGACTTCGATGTCATCACCCGCGACACCGCGGACTGCTACGGACGGTTCCTTATCCGTATCGACGAGATGCACGAGTCGATGAAGATCGTCGAGCAGGCCCTCGACCGGCTGGAGGGGAATCCAGGTCCCGTCATGATCGGAGACCCGAAGATCGCTTGGCCGGCCAAGTTGTCGATCGGTTCAGACGGCCAGGGAAATTCGCCGGAGCACATCGAGCACATCATGAATGAGTCGATGGAGGCGCTCATCCACCACTTCAAGTTGGTGACCGAGGGCTTCCGCGTGCCGGTGGGACAGGTCTATTCCGCGGTGGAATCACCCCGCGGTGAGTTGGGCGTCCATATCGTGAGCGACGGCGGCACACGGCCCTACCGTGTTCACTACCGGGAGCCCTCCTTCACCAATCTGCAGGCGACATCGGTGATGTGCGAGGGCTCGATGGTCAGTGACGTCGTCGCCGCTGTCGCCAGCATCGATCCGGTGATGGGAGGAGTCGATCGATGAGCGAGACCTCTGTCCCCGCGAATCTGCCGGCGGATCTCACCGAGCAGATGGATCGAATCGTCGAGCGCTACCCCAATTCGCGCTCCGCGGTGATGCCTCTGCTTCACCTCATGCAGTCCCTCGACGGCGACGTCTCGATCGGCGCCATCGGTGTCATCGCCGACCGTCTCGGGCTCACCACCGCTGAAGTTTCTGCGGTCTCCACCTTCTACACGATGTACAAGCGGCGTCGCGTGGGCACTCACCACATCGGAGTGTGCACGAACACTCTGTGCGCGGTTCTCGGCGGCGATGCGGTGTACGAGGCCCTACGGGAGCGGCTCGGTGTCGGACACAACGAGAGCACACCCGATGGCATGTTCCACCTCGAACGAATCGAGTGCCAGGCCGCGTGCACCCATGCACCGGTGATGACCGTCGACTGGGAATTCATGGACGACCAAACACCTGCGAGCGCCGTCGAGGTGATCGATCGGCTTGCGGCGGGAGAGACCGTCGACTCCACCCGCGGACCGCAGATCCGCGACTTCGAGGCGACCGAGCGCACCCTGGCATTTCCCGACGACGGACTCGCCGCGGCAGGAACTCCGGTAGATGCACGAATGCTGGCCGGACTCACGATCGCTCGCGAACGCAATATGAGCGCCCCCACACCCACCGCCGGTCCCGAGGAGCCCGCATCATGAGCACCCCGCTGACCCCTGTCATCACCGAGCACTGGGATGTGCCGGATCTGTTCACCCTCGAGGGATATCGCCGCACCGGTGGTTACACCGCCCTGGCGCGAGCCCTCACGATGGATCCCGACGCGATCATCGGTGAGGTCAAGGAGTCCGGCCTGCGTGGACGCGGAGGCGCCGGCTTCCCGACCGGTCTGAAGTGGTCGTTCGTGCCGCAGGGTGATGGCAAGCCGCACTACCTGGTCGTCAACGCGGATGAGTCCGAGCCGGGTGCGTGCAAAGACGTCCCGATCATGATCGCCAATCCACATGCGCTCATCGAGGGAGTCATCATCACCTCCTTCGCGATCCGTGCCGAGCATGCATTCATCTACATCCGCGGTGAGGTGCCCGAGGCGATTCGTCGTGTCGCTCATGCTGTTCGCGAAGCCGAGGTCGCCGGACTCATCGGGACGAACATCCTGGGAAGCGGATTCGACCTGAAGGTGACCGTGCATTCCGGAGCCGGTGCCTATATCTGTGGCGAGGAGACGGCGCTCCTGGACTCCCTCGAGGGCTACCGCGGACAGCCTCGCCTCAAGCCCCCCTTCCCCGCGGTGGCGGGCCTCTATGCCTCGCCGACGGTGGTCAACAATGTCGAGACGATCACCAATATTCCGTGGATCATCAACAACGGGGTGGATTGGTTCCGACAGTTCGGCACGGAAAAGTCACCGGGCTTCAAGGTGTTTGCCGTGTCGGGCCATGTGCGCCGCCCCGGAATCTACGAAGCGCCACTCGGCATCACCATGCGCGAACTGCTCGACTACGCGGGAGGAATGCGCGACGGCTCCGAGGTGAAGTTCTGGGTGCCGGGCGGATCATCCGTGCCCATGCTCACCGCGGAGCACCTCGATGTTCCGCTGACGTATGAAGCGATGGCCGAGGTCGGCACGATGCTCGGCACAGGGACCCCCATGGTGTTCGACCAGACGGTCAGCGTGGTCAAAGCCGTAACGAGGTGGCTGGAGTTCTACAAGCACGAGTCATGCGGCAAGTGCACACCCTGCCGCGAAGGGACCTACTGGATCACCGGTGTGTTGAAGCGCTTCGAGGAGGGACAGGGCAATGATCCCGATCTCGATCTGCTCAACCAGTTGTGCTCTCAGATCATGGGCCGTTCCTTCTGCGCGCTCGGTGACGCCGCGGCGACGCCGTACCCGGCTGCTGTGAAGTTGTTCCGCGACGAGTTCCTCCAGGCGACCACGACACCGGTCGATGAAAGCTTCGACCCGGCCCTCTCGTACGTGTTCAATGAGGTGGCAGCTCGATGACGCTCGCACCTCAGGAGAGTCGACCTGATCAGGTGGATCTGGTCACGGTCACCATCGATGACATCGCGGTCCAGGTACCCAAGGGCACCCTCGTCATCCGCGTGGCCGAGCAGATGGGCATCGAGATCCCGCGCTTCTGCGACCACCCCCTGCTCGATCCGGTGGCGGCATGCCGCATGTGCCTCATCGAGATCGAGGGGATGCCGAAGCCGCAGCCTTCTTGCGCCATCACGGTGACCGACGGCATGGTCGTGCGGACTCAGCGCACCTCCGAGGTCGCCGATCAGGCGCAGGAGGGCGTGATGGAGTTCCTGCTGCTCAACCATCCGCTCGACTGCCCGATCTGCGACAAGGGCGGCGAGTGCCCCCTGCAGAACCAGGCGATGTCCGCGGGTCGAGGCGAGACGCGCTTCGAGGGTCACAAGCGCACCTTCCCGAAGCCGATCAATGTGAGCGCGCAGATCCTGCTCGATCGGGAGCGCTGCGTGTCCTGCGCCCGCTGCACCCGGTTCGCCGATCAGATCGCCGGCGATCCCATGCTCGAACTACTCGAGCGAGGTGCCCAGCAGCAGGTCGGTGTCGCCGAGGACGCCCCCTTCGACTCTTACTTCTCGGGGAACACGATCCAGATCTGCCCGGTCGGTGCGCTCACCTCGTCGCTGTACAGATTCCGGTCGCGGCCCTTCGACCTCGTCTCGACTCCCACGGCATGCGAGCACTGCGCCTCCGGGTGCGCGCTTCGCACCGATGTCCGTCGCGGTGAGGTCACCCGCCGTCTGGCCTGGGATGACCCGCAGGTCAACGAGGAGTGGAACTGCGACAAGGGTCGATTCGCCTTCAAGTACCTCCACGAGGGCAGGGTCGAGTCCCCGCTGGTGCGTGAAGACGGCGAGCTGCGTCCTGCCTCGTGGCCGGAGGCCCTCGACATGGCGGCGCGCGGTTTGGCTGCTGCTGATGGTCGAGTAGGTGTGCTGACCGGGGGACGCCTCACCCGCGAGGATGCATACGCGTATGCGAAGTTCGCGCGCAGCGTGGTGCACTCCGATGACATCGACTTCCGCAGCCGGATCGCCACGGATGAGGAAGCGGCCTTCCTCTCCTCGTCGATCGCCGGACGCGGGCTCGGTCCGACCTACGCCGATCTGGATGCGGCGCCAGCCGTCGTGCTCGTCGGCTTCGAGCCCGAGGACGAATCCCCGATCGTCTTCCTTCGACTCCGTCGGGCAGCACGGGCCGGCAGCCTGCGGGTTCTCGGTGTCTCTGCTCAGCGCACCCGCGGCCTGGAGAAGATGCACGGCGAATGGGTCCCCTGCCAGCCGGGTCGGGAGGCACTCATGCTTCGCGCGGCGCTCGAGGGATCCGACGACCACGGCATCGCCGCGGCGTTGCGTGAACCTGGAGCAGTGCTGCTCGTGGGTGAGCGTCTCGCGGCGGTGCCGGGCGCGCTCTCCGCGGCAGCTGCGCTCGCCGACTCCACCGGCGCCTCGCTGGGCTGGGTGCCACGACGTGCGGGTGAGCGGGGAGCCCTCGATGCCGGTGCTCTGTCCGGTGTCCTTCCCGGTGGGCGCTCCCTCACCGATCCACAGGCTCGCGCCGAGGTCGCGGCGGTGTGGGGCGTCGATCCGGACTCCCTTCCCCGGTACGCGGGCCATCGCGGAACCTCCGCCATCGCCACCGCCGCAACCCGTGTGATCGCGGAGGACGATGAGCCCGCGCCTGCAACGGCGCTGCTGATCGCAGCGGTGGATCCCGCAGATGATCCGGCCGGCGAGCGACTCCTCCAGGCGGTGGACTCCAGCGCTTTCGTTGTCGCGGTGTCGACCCATCACACCGAGATCACCGAGCGCGCCGATGTCGTCTTCCCGGTCGCGGTCGTGGCCGAGAAGGCGGGATCCTTCACCGACTGGGAGGGCCGGGTGCGCGCGTTCGGGCCCGCGATCCGCGGTTCGCAGGCGGTGACCGATGGTCGGGTGCTCGCGATGATCGCCGACGCTATGGACATGCCCTTCGGAGTCGGAGACGTTGCCCAGTTGCGTGCGGAGTTGAGCGCTCTCGACGGATTCTCCGGTGCCCGCACCACGGCCCCGGACACCCGAGCGGAGGAGCCGGCCGGCAGTGGCCTGAGGCTTGCCTCGTGGCGACTGCTGCTCGACCGCGGTGATCTACAGGAAGGTGAGCCGCATCTCGCAGCCACCGCACGTCCCACCGCGGCTCTCATGAGTTCGGCGACAGCCAAGGCGCAGGGTGTGTCCGATGCGGCGACGGTGCGTGTCATCGGTCCGCGGGGATCGGTCGAGGTCCCCCTCGAACTCGGCGACGTTGCCCACGACACGGTGTGGCTGCCGATGTACTCGCCGGGCTGCTCGATCCTGCTCGATCTCGGTGCCCGTCCAGGCGACATCATCAGCGTCGAAAGGGGAGCCTCGGCATGAACGACACCCTCGGGCTGTTCGGTCAGGATCCCTGGTGGATCGTGGTCATCAAGGTCCTCGGCATCTTCGTTCTCCTCGTCCTGCTCACCCTGTTCACCATCTGGTGGGAACGCCGAGTGGTCGCCCGGATGCAGAACCGAGTCGGACCCAACCGGGTCGGACCGTTCGGTCTGCTGCAGTCGCTGATGGATGGCATCAAGCTGGCGCTGAAGGAGGAGATCATTCCGCGCACCGCGCACCGCGCGGTGTACTGGCTGGCTCCGGTCATTTCGGCGACCATGGCCTTCATCGCCTTCGCGGTGATTCCCTTCGGGCCCGAGGTCAGCATGTTCGGGGTCACCACGCCCTTGCAGTTGACCGATTTCCCCGTCTCGGTGCTGTACGTCCTGGCCATCGCCTCGATCGGCATCTACGGAATCGTCCTCGCAGGTTGGTCCTCCGGATCCACCTATCCGCTGCTCGGCGGGCTTCGCTCCTCGGCCCAGATGATCTCCTACGAGCTGGCGATGTCGATGTCCTTCGTCGCGGTGTTCCTCTACGCGGGCACCATGTCGACCTCGGGAATCGTCGCCGCCCAGGAGCCGATCTGGTACGCGGTCATCCTGCTTCCGTCCTTCCTCATCTACGTGACCGCGATGGTCGGTGAGACCAACCGTGCTCCCTTCGACCTGCCCGAGGCCGAAGGCGAACTGGTGGGTGGGTTCCACACCGAGTACTCCTCGTTGAAGTTCGCGCTGTTCTTCCTGGCCGAATACATCAACATGGTGACGGTCTCCGCCCTCGCCACGACCCTGTTCCTCGGCGGATGGCGGGCACCCTGGCCCATCAGCCTGTGGGAGGGCGCCAACGCAGGTTGGTGGCCGCTGCTGTGGTTCCTCATCAAGGTCCAGTTGTTCATCTTCGTCTTCATCTGGCTGCGCGGAACGCTGCCCCGTCTGCGCTACGACCAGTTCATGCGATTCGGCTGGAAGGTCCTCATCCCGGTCTCGCTGGTGTGGATCGTCGTCGTCGCGACAGCACGCGTGGTGCGCAATGAGTTCTCCGTGGCGACCGAGGACATCCTGCTGTGGGGCGCCGGACTCCTCGTGCTCGTCATCCTCGGTTCCTGGGTGCTGTCCTGGCGCTCGTCGCAGAAGGAGAAGGCGGCCGAGCGTCAGGCAGCCCGCGAGGCCGCAAAACCCTTCGACGCGATGGCCGGCGGCTATCCCGTTCCACCGCTGCCCGGCCAGCAGTTCACCTACACATCGCGAGCCTCCCGAATGGGATCACCGGCCGGAGTCGGGGCGACGACCATCGGCGCCACCACGACTTCTGCCGACGCCACATCACCTGCCTCGGAAGGAGAATCCGATGCCTGAGTTGCCCGCCGCAGTTCGCGGATTCGGCGTCACCTTCAAGACGATGTTCAAGCGCGTCGTCACCGAGGAGTACCCCGAGCAGGCCGATCGCTTCCCACCGAAGCCGCGCTTCCACGGTCGCCATCAGCTCAATCGTTGGCCAGACGGGCTGGAGAAGTGCGTGGGCTGCGAATTGTGTGCCTGGGCGTGCCCAGCGGACGCGATCTTCGTTGAGGGTGCCGACAACACCGAGGGCGGCCGATTCTCACCGGGCGAGCGCTATGGCCGCGTCTATCAGATCAATTACCTCCGCTGCATCTTCTGCGGACTGTGCATCGAGGCTTGCCCGACCAGGGCCCTCACGATGACGAACGAGTTCGAACTCGCGGATGACAATCGAGCGGATCTCATCTTCACCAAGGATGAACTCCTCGCTCCGCTGCTTCCCGGGATGCTGACCCCGCCGCACGACATGGTGCCCGGCACGACCGAGAAGGATTACTTCGCCGGTAAGGTCTCCGGGGCTGTCGTGGAGCAGGAGCGCTCGAGCGAGGTCGAGCGAGCTCAGGAGGCGTCGTCGTGATCGAACCGATCGGCACAGGTGAGGCCGTCGTGTTCTGGGTGTGCGCGGTGCTCTCCGTCGTGGGCGCGCTGGGCCTCATCATGTCGCGCCGAGCAGTCCACAGCGCGCTGTGGCTGGCGCTCACCATGATCAGCCTCGCGGTTCTCTACATCGCGAACTCGGCGCCGTTCCTCGGCATGGTGCAGATCATCGTCTACACCGGTGCGGTGATGATGCTCTTCCTATTCGTCCTCATGGTGGTCGGCGTGGATGCCTCGGACTCCCTGGTCGAGACGATCCGCGGTCAGCGTTGGGCTGCCATCGCCCTGGGTCTTGGATTCGGCATCCTGCTCACCCTCGGGATCGGCAACTCGCTGGCCGGCACCGGGCTCATCGGCCTCGATGGAGCGAACAGCGAGTATGGCGGCAACGTCGAGGGCATCGCCCGCCTGCTCTTTGCCGACTACCTCGTGGCCTTCGAGATCGTCGCCGCGCTCCTCATCGTGGCGGCGGTCGGTGCTCTGGTGCTCGCCCATCGTGAGCGCATGTCGCCTCGGCCGACCCAGCGGGATCTGGCCGACCAGAGAATCCGGAATGGAATGCATCCGGGCAATCAGGCGCCCCCCGGGGTCTATGCGCGTCACAACTCGGTCGACACACCGGCGCTGCTTCCCGATGGGACGCTCGCCGAGCAGTCGGTTCCGGAGTCACTGCGCGTGCGCGGCGACATGCGACCGGTCGACCGAGCAGCCGTGGAGGAGACAACCGAACTGAGCGAGGGCCACCCGGCTCTCGGGCCGACGACCCATCCCGTCGCCGATGATCCGGGCTCGTCGCCGGGGGAGGGCCGATGAATCCCGAGAACTACATCATCCTGGCTGGGATTCTGTTCACCATCGGCTCGATCGGTGTCCTGGTCCGCCGCAACGCGATCGTGGTGTTCATGTCGATTGAGCTCATGCTCAACGCGGCGAATCTCGCCTTCGTGTCATTCGCTCGCATCAACGGCAACCTCGATGGCCAGATCGTGGCGTTCTTCGTCATGGTCGTTGCAGCCGCAGAGGTCGTTGTCGGCCTTGCCATCATCGTGACCGTCTTCCGATCGCGACGGTCGGCATCCATCGACGAACCGAACCTACTGAAGTACTAGCCCAGCGGTTGCCGCTGGGCGACCCACGACCGCACGAAGGATTTGACGTGAAGAAGAAGGAGACGCGGTGGTGACCGAGAGTGCAGTCACCGCGGCGGCCAGCGTGGCTCCCACCCTGGAGCCGTTGAACGCGGCCACCGGCATCTTCGCCTGGATCTGGCTCCTGATCGCGCTGCCCCTGGCCGGTGCGGTGATCCTGCTCACCACGGGCCGGTGGACGAATCGCTTCGGCCACCTGATCGGCGTCGCTACCGTCGTCATCTCCGCCGGACTCGCGATCGCGATGCTGGTCGAGATGATGGGCCGCTCCGCGGAGGACCGAGCGTTCGAGCAGACGCTGTATTCATGGGTCTTCGCGGGGCAGTTCACCGTCGATGTCGCCTTCCAACTCGATCAGCTCTCGATGGTCTTCGTTCTCCTTATCACCATCGTGGGATCGCTCATCCACATCTACTCCATCGGATACATGGCGGAAGACCCGGATCGCCGGCGCTTCTTCGGCTTCTTGAATCTCTTCGTGGCCGCCATGCTCCTGCTCGTCCTCGCCGACAACTACCTCCTGCTCTATGTCGGCTGGGAGGGCGTCGGTCTTGCCTCCTTCCTGCTGATCGGCTTCTGGCAGTACAAGCCCAGTGCGGCAGCGGCGGCGAAGAAGGCCTTCGTGATCAACCGCGTCGGTGATGTGGGCTTGAGCCTCGCGATCATGCTCATGTTCGTCACCTTCGGTTCGGTCACCTTCGAGTCGGTGTTCTCCTCTGCGGGGGAAGCCAGTGACTCGACCTTGACCTGGATCGGGCTCCTGCTCCTGCTCGCAGCGGCGGGCAAGTCGGCGCAGTTCCCTCTCCAGGCGTGGTTGCTCGATGCGATGGAAGGCCCGACTCCGGTCTCGGCGCTCATCCACGCTGCCACCATGGTGACCGCAGGCGTCTACCTCATCGTGCGCAGTAATGCGATCTACGACCGAACCGTGTTCGCAGCGACAACAGTGCTCGTGATCGGTGTCATCACGATGATCATCGGCGCGGTCATCGGCTCTGCGAAGGATGACATCAAGAAGGCACTCGCTGGCTCGACGATGAGCCAGATCGGCTACATGGTCCTGGCCGCTGGTCTAGGACCCGTGGGCTATGTCTTCGCCATCTTCCACCTGCTCACCCACGGCGTGTTCAAGGCCAACCTCTTCTTGAGCGCAGGTTCTGTCATGCACGCTATGAACAACGGCGTGGACATGCGCAGGTTCGGCGCACTACGGACGGTCATGCTCATCACCTTCGGCGCCTTCACCTTCGGCTATCTCGCGATCATGGGCATTCCGCCCTTCAGCGGGTTCTATTCGAAGGACAAGATCATTCACGCTGCCTTCGAGCAGAACACGATCGCGGGCATCGCCGCCGTCCTCGCGGCGGGCATCACCGGCTTTTACATGACCCGTATGTTCACGATGACCTTCCTCGGTAAGGCGCGTTGGGATGACGAGGCACATCCCCATGAATCCCCACCGGTGATGACCATTCCGCTGATCGTGCTGGCCCTGGGCTCACTGGGCCTGGGTGCGTCGCTGGTCTACTGGGGTGACATCGTGTCCTGGCTCACCCCGGTCACGGGATACGAGTCCAAGCCCATTGCGATTCCCACGACCGTGCTCGAACTCATCACCCTCGCCATCGTCCTCATCGGTGTCGCGATTGCGGTGTTCATCTACGCCAGGTCCGTCCCCATCGAGCCACCCCAGAAGGTGTCCGTGCTCACGATCGCTGCCCGCAACAACCTCTATGACGATGCGACCAACGACATCGTGGCCGTCCGCCCGACGTGGTACGCCGCGCGCTTCCTCGTGTGGTTCGACAACCGGGTGGTGGACGGAGCGGTCAACGCCTCGGCTGCGTTCGTGGGAGGCGCCTCCGGTCGCCTGCGCCGAATCCAGAACGGATTCACCCGCAGCTACGCCCTCGTCATGGTCATCGGCGTCATCGTCGTGCTCGGCGCCCTCGCCCTGGTGGGTCTGTCATGAGCGCCTTCCCGTGGCTGACGACGATCGGCGTGGTGCCGTTGGTCGGCGCCGTGATCGTCATGCTGCTGCCGGCGGCACGCACGACCCTCGCTAAGCAGATCGCCTTCCTTTTCTCCCTTATCGCTCTCGGGCTCACCGTGGCGATGGCCCTGCAGTTCAACGCCACCTCCAGCGATCCGTTCCAGTTTGTGGAAAGCACCCCCTGGATCCCAGCATTGGGCATCAGCTATTCGGTCGGGGTGGATGGCATCGGTCTGGTGCTCGTTGCTCTCGCTGCGACGCTCGTGCCCGTGGTGATCCTGGCTGGGTGGAACGACGTGGAGACCGCGGCCGGCAAGGGGTCGGTGAAGGGCTACTTCGCCCTCCTGCTCGTCCTCGAGACGCTCATGATCGGAGTCTTCTCCGCCACCGATCTGTTCTTGTTCTACGTGTTCTTCGAGGCGATGCTCGTCCCGATCTATTTCCTCATCGGTCGCTACGGCGGTGCCCAGCGCTCCTACGCCGCGATGAAGTTCCTCATCTACTCACTCGTGGGTGGATTGTTCATGCTCGCGTCGCTGATCGGCGTCTATGTCGTCTCGGCTCGCATCCTCGGAGAAGGCACCTTCGACTTCCTGTCCCTCGTCGGACTGGAGATGGACTCGACGACCCAGCGAATGCTGTTCCTCGGCTTCTTCTTCGCCTTCGCGATCAAGGCGCCGCTGTGGCCATTCCATACCTGGCTACCCGATGCCGCGAAGGAGTCCACCCCGGCCACCGCGGTCCTGCTCATCGGTGTCCTCGACAAGGTCGGCACCTTCGGGATGATCCGCTATCTGCTGCCGATCTTCCCCGAGGCATCGTCGTTCTACGCTCCCGTGGTCATCGCGATGGCCGTGATCGGCATTTTGTACGGTGCCCTCGTCGCGCTGGGCCAAAACGACATGAAGCGACTCTTCGCCTACTCCTCGATGTCTCACTTCGGCTTCATCGCCCTCGGTATCTTCGTGTTCACCTCACAGGGTGGCACCGGGTCGGTTGTCTACATGCTCGCCCACGGCCTGTCGACCGCCGCACTGTTCCTCACGGCCGGATTCTTGATGATGCGCCGCAACGGCTCCAGTCTCATCAGCGACTACGGCGGAATCGCCAAGGTCGCACCGGTTCTCGGTGGATTCCTCATGTTCGCCGCGATGTCCTCCCTGGCTCTCCCGGGTCTGGCCAGCTTCACCGGTGAATTCCTGGTCCTGCTCGGCACCTTCTCCCGCTACATCTGGGTGGGTGTCATCGCCACGCTCGGCATCGTGTTCACCGCGGCCTATGTCCTGCGTTTCTACCAGCGCACGGCGACCGGCCCGACCCCCGCGGCTTTGGTGAGCATGCCGGATGCTCGCGGGCGTGAGATCACATCGCTCGCGCCTATCGTCGTGCTGACCCTGGTCATTGGCATCGTGCCCGGACCCGTGCTCGACGTGGTCAATCCCGCGGTCGAACGGACGCTGGAGATCGTCGGGGTGAGCGACCCTGCGCCCACCGTGGACACCAGTGAAGGGAGCCAGCCGTGAACGACGTGCTCACCGCTCCCGATATCGACTATCTCGCCCTGCTGCCGATGCTCATCGTCGGTATCGCGGCGATCGTTGGCGTCCTCGTAGAGGCATTCCTGCCTCGAAGTGCGCGGCGTAGTCTGCAGATCCTCATCACCTTCGCCGCCCTGTTCGCAGCCTTCGTGGTCCTCGTGTCGAATGCCGGCATCCGGATCATCACCGGGTCCCTCGCCATCGATGGGCCGAGCCTGTTCCTGCAGGGCCTGGTGCTCCTGGTGTCGCTGGTGGCAGCGCTTCTCATCGCCGAACGACGAGTCGATCCATCAGGCGACGCGTTCGCGCCGCGAGTGAGTTCGCTGCCCGGATCGGCGGAGGAGCAGGAACTCGCACGTCGCGGCTTCGCCCAGACCGAGGTGTGGCCGCTCATGCTCTTCGCGGTGCTGGGCATGATGCTCTTCACCGCAGCCAATGACCTGCTGGTGATGTTCATCGCGCTCGAGATCATGTCGCTGCCGCTGTATCTCATGGTCGGCATGGCACGTCGACGTCGGCTGCTGTCGCAGGAATCCGCGCTGAAGTACTTCGTCCTCGGCGCGTTCTCCTCGGCCTTCTTCATCTTCGGTGCGGCGCTGCTCTACGGCTACTCCGCCAGCATTACGCTCCCGGCCATCGCCGACGCCCTCTCCGCCAAGCCTGGTGAGCAGGGCCTGGTGATCGCCGGCTTTGCTCTCGTTGTCGTGGGGCTGTTGTTCAAGATCGGTGCTGTTCCCTTCCATCAGTGGGTGCCCGACGTCTATCAGGGATCCCCGAGCCCGATCACCGCCTTCATGGCCGCTGCGGTGAAGGTCGCGGCCTTCGGCGCCCTGCTGCGGTTCCTCTACGTCGCCTTCGGGGGCAATCGCTGGGACTGGCAGCCGGCGCTGTGGGTCATCGCGATCGCGACCATGCTGCTGGGGTCGATCGTGGCGATCACGCAGACCGACATCAAGCGGATGCTGGCCTACTCCTCGATCGCCCAGGCGGGTTTCATCCTGGTAGGCGTCATCGCGACCAATCCCGAGGGGGTCGCCGCGGTGATGTTCTACCTCGCCGCCTATGGATTCGCGACCCTCGGTGCCTTCGGGGTGATCAGCCTCGTCCGGGACAGCGGTGGCGGAGAGGCGACCCATCTGTCCCGCTGGGCCGGTCTGGGCCGGCGATCGCCCTGGCTGGCGGCGGCGTTCGCGCTGTTCCTGCTCTCCTTCGCCGGAATCCCGCTCACCAGCGGCTTCATCGGAAAATTCACGGTCTTCGAGGCGGCCATCATCAGCGATGCGACCCCGCTGGTCATCGTCGGCGTCGTGGCCAGCATCATCGCGGCCTTCTTCTACATCCGGGTCATCGTGCTCATGTACTTCACCGATTCGGCGGAGGATGCTCCCACGGTGGCGGTTCCCTCGGCCTGGACCACGTTGGCGATTTCGATCGCGGCTGCGGTCACCGTCGTGCTGGGCGTCCTGCCGCAGCCGGTGCTCGATCTCGTCGAGCGCGCCGATGTGTTCCTCCGGTAGTACCGTCGAAGTACATCGACGCGTACCGAGAGGAGCCCACGGGTGAGCCCGCAGCTACGAGGCAGCATGGCCAGCCTGGGGGTCGATCCTGCGCTCGCGGAGGATCTCGACCGAGGCATGGAGGCGGTGGAGAAGCACCTGCGTGACTCGGTACGCAGCGATTACCCCTTCGTCACCGAAGCCTCCCGACATCTCGTGGATGCCGGAGGAAAGCGCTTCCGTCCCCTCCTGGTTCTCCTCTCCGCTCGATACGGTGATCCTGAGGCGCCCGGGGTTGTGCCAGCGGCGGTCGTGGTCGAACTGACACACCTCGCCACGCTCTATCACGACGATGTGATGGACGAGGCCGAACTGCGGCGGGGAGCTCGATCGGCGAATGCCCGTTGGGACAACACCGTGGCGATTCTCACCGGTGATTTTCTCTTCGCTCGAGCCTCGGACATCCTGGCCGACCTCGGCCCCGAAGCGGTGCGGATCCAGGCGCGGACCTTCGAGCGACTGTGCACCGGACAGATTCGCGAGACGGTGGGACCCGCTGATGGAGTCGATCCTGTTGCCCACCATCTCACCGTGCTTGCGGATAAGACCGGCTCACTGATCGCCACCTCATGTCGATTCGGCGCCATGCTGTCGGGCGCGAGTGATGAGGTCGTGGAGACTCTCACCCGCTTCGGGGAAGCGATCGGTGTGGCCTTCCAGCTCGCCGATGATCTCGTTGACATCACTAGTGACACCGAACAGTCGGGCAAGACCCCGGGCACCGATCTGCGCGAAGGTGTGCCGACCCTGGCGGGATTGATGGCGTTACGCGTTGCTGATGACGCCGTGCTCAGTGATGCCCTCGTGCGCCCCATCGTCGATGACGGCGAGCACGCGGAAGTGCTGACTCGTTTGCGCGCACACCCTGCGCTCGTGGAGGCCAGGATCGAGGCGCGCGCCTGGGCGGATCGGGCTCGGGGCGAGTTGGCCGCGCTGCCCGATGGATCCACGACCCGGGCGCTGGCAGCGTTGTGCGACTACGTCGTGGAACGCACGGGCTGACGACCTCAGTAGCCGAGGAGGCGGGCGACGAGATCGGTCATCACCTCGGTTGCGCCACCGCCGATGCCCAGGACCCGCACGTCGCGGTAGTGCCGCTCGATCTCCATCTCCCGCATGTAGCCCATGCCGCCATGGATCTGGACGGCTCGGTCGACCACGAACTCGGCGGCCTCGACCGCGGTCTGCTTCGCCAGCGCTGCTTCCACCGCGAGCTGCTCACCTTCAGCGTGGCGCGCGGCGACGTTGCGGGTGTAGCTGCGGGCAACCTCAGTCCGCCGATGCATGTCGACGAGCATGTGGCGGATGGTCTGGCGGGTGATCAGCGGACGGCCGAATGTCTCGCGGTCGCGCGCCCAGGAGACAGCGAGATCGAGGGAGCGTTGGGCTGTGGCGTAGGCGGTAACGGCGATCGACACACGCTCCGTGACGAAGTGACGAGCGAGAGACGCGAAGCCCTCGCCCACACCGAGCACATCGCGGCTGTGGACCGAAACCCCATCGAAGGACAACTCGGCCGTGTCGGAGCACCACCAGCCCATCTTCGCCAGGGCGCGGGGTGGCGCGTATCCAGGAGAGGTCGGATCGAGGATCATGAGTGTGATCCCCGCGGCACCCTCACCGGACTCCGGTGTGCGCACTGCGGCGACCACCCGGTCCGCCCGCACCCCTGAGGTGATGAAGGTCTTGGCGCCCGTCACCGACCAGTCATCGGCGTTCCGCTCGGCCTTCGTGCGCAGCCGTGCGACATCTGAGCCGCCGTCGGGCTCGGTGACGCCCAGGGAGCAGATCATCTCGCCCGCCAGAGTCGGCCGGATGATGGTCTCGGCGAGATAGGTCGCTCCGTCGAGATCGCCGGCGGCCACCCGACGGTCATGTTCGTCGATAACGTGGGGAAGGCTGATGCCGTGGGTGAACAGGGCGGAGATCACTCCGCCGCTCGCGCCGGCCTCGAGCATCGCCTCGGTCATGACGACCACGTCGATCAGGTCCCCGCCGCTGCCACCGAGGGAGTCGGGGAATCCGATGCCCAGGAGACCGATCTCGGCGGCTTCCCGGTGGAGTTCCCGCGGAAGCTGGCCCTGCTCCTCCCAGTCGGGAAGGTAGGGAACGATGCGCTCGGTCGTGAAATCGGTGACGAGTCGACGTAGAGCAGCCCGGTCTTCATCGGAATAGGGGTCGGTCACAGCTTCATTCTAAGGAGTCAAGACAGCCCGGCTGGGGGCTCAGGTCGGCTCCGCGACTTCCAACTCATCGAGTGTCGAGGGGCGCCGAGAGTGGCGGAGGAGGTCGACCGAGAACACCGCGAGTGCCAGCCAGATGAACCCGAAGCCGATCCACTCGAGCGGCTGCACGGTCTCGGAGAAAATGGTGATGCCGAAGATGAACAGCACCGTGGGGGTCATGTACTGGGCGAGCCCAAGGGTGCTCAAGGGCAGCCTGTTCGCTGCGGCGACGTAGGCCAGGAGCGGGATCGCCGTGAACGGTCCGAGGAGCATCAGCAGGATGGAGAAGCCCAGGCCATCGACGATGAACGCGGCCGATCCATTGATCTCGGCGTAGATGAGGACTGCGGAAGCGAGCGGGAACAGCATCGCGGTCTCGACGGTGAGGCTCGGGATCGCATCGACTCCGGCGAGTTTCTTGAGTAGCCCGTAGGAGCCGAAGGAGAAGGCGAGCAGCAGGCCGATGATCGGCGCGGCGCCAGACCCGACTCCGATGGTGATGACCCCCATGGTCGCGATCCCCACGGCCGTCCACTGCCCCAGCCGTAGCCGCTCACGCAGAACGAGAACCCCCAGGGTGACGCTGACCAGGGGATTGATGAAGTACCCGAGGGAGGATTCCACGACCTGATCGGTGCTGATGGCGTAGATGAAGGTCGTCCAGTTCACGGTGATCGCGATGGACGCCAAGCTCAGCAGAACGACAGATCTCCTGGACCTGAAGACGGCGAGGGTGGAGTCCCATCCCCGCGTCACGAGGATGATGCCGATGAGGAACACGAGCGACCAGATCACCCGGTGGGCGACGATCTCGATGGGCGAGGCGGCGTCGAGCAGCGAGAAGTACAACGGGGTGGCACCCCATAACCCGTAGGCGATCCCGGCGAAGCCGAGCCCGCGCCACAGGGTGGACGACGAGTGCCCGGGTGTTGTCAGGAGACGGTCCAGGTGTCCGAGCCGGCGAGCAGGGTCGCGAGGTCGCCGGGTCCCTTGCTCGCGCGCACGGCGTCGATCTGTTCCCGGGCCATCCGGTCGTAGGAGGGTCGGGACACGTCGCGGAAGACCCCGATGGGAGTGTCGGCGAGCGTGTGGGGATCGGACAGGCGCGAAAGGGCGAAGGCGAGCCCGGGATCATCGGCGTGGGCATCGTGGTTCAACACGCGATCCTCTGGGACGTCTGCGGCATCGACGACGGCGACATGCCCGTCATCTTGTCGAATCACGACCTTGTTGCCGTCGGCGCCGAATCGAATCGGCTGTCCGTGCTCGAGTCGGATCAGCATGTCGTCGCGTGTGTCCCCATCCTTGAGTGGCTCCCACGCATGGTCGTTGAAGATATTGCAGTTCTGATAGATCTCGACCAGGGCTGTTCCCTCGTGTGCGGCTGCCGCGCGCAGAACCGACGTGAGATGTCCACGATCGGAATCGATCGTTCGGGCGACGAAGGTCGCCTCCGCTCCGAGTGCGACGGACACCGGATTGAAGGAGTAATCCAGAGAGCCCAGGGGAGTCGACTTCGTGATCTTGCCGGTCTCGGATGTGGGAGAGTACTGGCCCTTGGTCAGGCCGTAGATCCGATTGTTGAACAGCAGGATCTTGAGATTGACGTTGCGCCGCAATGCATGGATGAGGTGGTTGCCACCGATGGAGAGCGCATCTCCGTCGCCGGTGACGACCCAGACCGACAGGTCCGGGCGCGACACCGCAACGCCGGTGGCGATGGCGGGCGCGCGGCCATGGATCGAATGAACGCCATAGGTGTTCATGTAGTAGGGGAACCGTGATGAGCAACCGATCCCCGAGACGAACACGATGTTCTCCTTGCGAAGACCCAACTCGGGGAGGAAGCCCTGGACGGCTGCGAGGATCGCGTAGTCACCGCATCCCGGACACCAGCGAACCTCCTGGTCGCTCTTGAAGTCCTTCGCCTTCTGCGGCTCATCGGTCTTGGGAACCAGATCGAGGGCGGGAAAGGCCGACGGTGTGGGAGTGGCATTCATCGTGATCGTGACCTCACTGTTCCGCAGAAGTTCGAGCCGGGGAAGTGGCAGCGTCGAGGTGGGCGATGACATCGGTCACCGTCTCGGCGATCTCATCCGACGTGAAGGGCAGGCCGCGCACCTGGTTGTAGCCGAGGCAGTCAATGAGGTAGCGACCCCGCAACAGCAGGGCGAGTTGACCCAGATTCATCTCGGGAACGATGACCTTGTCGTATGCCTTCAGCACCTGCTCGGTGTTCGCGGGCATCGGATTCAAGTGGCGCAGATGGGCCTGTGCCACGGAGTGGCCGGCGTCGCGGACCTTGCGGCAGGCCGCACCGATCGGGCCGTAGGTCGACCCCCATCCGATCACGAGCACTCGTGCGTTGCCGTCGGGATCATCGACCTCGAGCTCGGGGATCGTGCGTGCGATCGCGTCGACCTTGGCCTGCCGCAACCGCACCATCCGGTCGTGGTTCTCCGGATCGTAGGAGATCGCTCCCGATCCATCGGCCTTCTCCAGCCCACCGATGCGGTGCTCCAGACCCGGCGTCCCCGGGACCGCCCAGGGGCGCGCGAGCGTGTCGGCGTCGCGCACGTATGGCCAGAATTCCGGATGCTCGGTATTGAGGGCGTGATTGGGCTCGGTCGCGAAGGCGGGATCGATGATCGGCAGGCCATCGACATCGGGGATGCGCCATGGCTCGGAGCCGTTGGCGAGGTATCCGTCGGACAGGATGAACACCGGGGTGCGGTAGGTCACGGCGATCCGGGCCGCCTCCACGGCGATGTCGAAGCAGTCCCCGGGTGAGCATGGGGCGACGATCGGAACCGGTGCCTCTCCATTGCGCCCGAACATCGCCTGGAGGAGATCGGACTGCTCGGTCTTCGTCGGCAGCCCGGTGGACGGACCACCCCGCTGCACGTCGACGATGACAAGGGGGAGTTCCAGGGACACGGCGAGTCCGATCGTCTCGGACTTCAACGCGATACCGGGGCCGGAGGTGGTGGTCACTCCGAGCGACCCTGCGTAGGCGGCGCCCAGCGCGGCACCGATACCGGCGATCTCGTCCTCGGCCTGGAAGGTCGTGACGCCGAACGTCTTGTGCTTGCTCAACTCATGCAGGATGTCCGATGCCGGGGTGATGGGGTAACTGCCGAGGAAGATCGGGAGTCCGGACTGGACTCCGGCAGCGATGAGGCCATAGGACAGCGCGAGATTGCCGGAGATGTTGCGGTAGGTCCCCGCGCCCATGGGAGCGGGCTTGACCTCGTATCTGACCGAGAAGTCCTCGGTCGTCTCACCGAAGGACCAGCCGGCTTCGAAAGCGGCGATGTTCGCCGCGAGGATCTCCGGCTTCGCGGAGAATTTCGACTTGAGGAACTTCAGGGTGCCTTCGGTGGGCCGACTGTACAGCCAGCACAGCAGTCCGAGAGCGAACATGTTCTTCGCTCGCTCCGCTTCCTTCTTCGAGATGTCGAAGCCGGACAGCGCTTCCACGGTCATCGAGGTCAAGGGAATGGGGTGGACACGGTAAGCGTCGAGGCTCTCGCCGTCGAGCGGACTGGCGTCGTATCCCACCTTGGCGAGGTTGCGCGAGGTGAACTCATCGGTGTTGACCAGCAGATCCCCACCTGGTCGAAGGGCCGCGATGTTCGCCTTGAGGGCCGCAGGGTTCATGGCGACGAGCACATCGGGGCGATCACCGGGCGTCATGATGTCGTGATCGGCGAAGTGCAATTGGAATGCCGAGACACCGGGAAGAGTTCCGGCCGGGGCGCGGATCTCTGCGGGGAAGTCGGGGAGGGTCGACAGATCATTGCCGAGACCAGCGGTTTCGGAGGTGAATCGATCCCCGGTCAACTGCATGCCGTCTCCGGAGTCACCGGCGAGTCGGATGACGACATGGCCGAGGGTGACGGTGTCCTTCTCCGAGCCTGTGGTCACGGATCACACGCTATCGCGACGAGACCTAGGCCCGAGATGCAACCGGGGCTACGCGTCACCCGGATGACCTACGTGAGATGACCTAAGTGAGATGACTGGGCGAGATGGCTATGGTGGCGGTCGTGGGTGTCCTGCGTCGCTACCACCTCGCGGAGGCGCCCCAGGTCATGGTGCACGTCGCCGATCTGGGGATGGCGTGCTGCGCGGTCGAGTTCGCCGCTGCCGTGAGCCGAGGCCTGCTCATCGAATCACGGGATATCCCGACCATGGACCCAGCTTCGCCCAGCCGCCACGTCCTCATCGTGTCGGGAACGGTGACGCACGCCCTCGGCCCTTTGGTGGAGCAGGCGTGGCTCAGCGTGCCTGAGCCCAGGGCCGCACTCGCATACGGTGCCTGCACGATCTCCGGGGGTCCCTATTGGGATTCCGATTCCGTGGTGCCGGGGATCGACACGATCATCCCCGTGCACCGCTACGTGCCCGGCTGCCCGCCACGGCCGGAAGCATTGATCGCTGCGATCGAGTCCCTCGCTCAGAAGGCTCCGCTGGAAGAGGTGGGTTAGGTGCTTGTCGAGGGACAGCCAGAGGAGTGGCGACAGGCGCTGCAGGAAGCCATTGGCGATGGGTTCACCTACCTCGATTTGCTGTCCGCCATCGATCGCGAGGGTGGGGTCGAACTGATCTGCCACCTGGTCCGGCTGGAGGATCATCGCAGTCGCTGGGTTCGAGCCTTCGCTGCTGATCCGAACCCCCAGGCGCCCACCAGCATCGATCTGCTCCCTGCTGTGTCCTGGCCGGAACGCGAGGTGCGAGAGATGTTCGGTGTCGAGTTCGTCGGCGGCTCACCGGTGCCCCTGCTCCTCGTCGATGGAAGGGAGGGTCATCCCTTGCGCAAGTCCGAATTCCTCAGGGCCCGACAGGAGCGCCGGTGGCCCGGCGAGGCGGAGCCGGGTGGTCGTCGGGCCCGACGGCGTCATCGTCCACCGGGCGTCGCGGAGCCGACCGACTCGGCGTCCGGGAGGCGGCAATGAGCGACGACGACAGCGAGGTGCCCATCCCCGATGCGGCGCGCGGCACCATCATCCTCGATGCACCCGCCTGCACCTCCTGCATGCTCTGCGTTCGTGAATGCCCTGTGTGGTGCATCGAGTTGACGAGTCACACCGAGGAGGTGGACGAGCCAGGTGCGCGCCGGCCGCGCAGCGTCGCGGTGCTCGACTCGTTCACCATCGACTGGGGACTATGCATGTTCTGCGGGATCTGCGTCGAGGTGTGCCCGTTCGATGCGCTGGCCTGGTCGCCTCAGGTGGAGCCGAGCGCGAAGACCAAGAGTGACCTGGTGTCGGGGATCGAGCAGCTGAGCGAGGGTTCGTGAATCAGCGGTAGTTCGTGAACTGAACGGGGAAGTCCAGATCGGCGTCCTTGACCATCGCGATCACCGACTGCAGGTCGTCTCGGCTGGAACTCGACACCCGCAACTCATCGCCTTGTACCTGGACCTTGATCTTCTTGGGTCCCTCGTCCCGGATCAGTTTGGCCAACT
>CAZVCZ010000011.1:0-26315 GCA_964626275.1 uncultured Bifidobacteriaceae bacterium
TGCGCGGTGAGGTGGGCCGCACCACGGGCCAGTTGCGACTGATGGCGAATGTCGTCGCCGATGGTGCGTTCCTCGGCGTCGTTATCGACCATGTCGACCCCTCGCTCACCCCGCCTCGACCGGATCTGCGCCGGATGAACATCCCGCTGGGACCCGTGGCGGTGTTCGCGGCGAGCAACTTCCCCTTCGCGTTCTCGACCCTCGGCGGGGACACCGCCTCGGCGCTCGCGTCGGGATGCCCGGTGATCGTGAAGCCCAACCCGGGACACCCTCGACTCTCCGAGGCGATCATGGCCATCGCCCAGGACGCCCTCGCGGGGGCCGGGGCTCCCGCCGGTGTCCTCGGTCTCGTCGATGAGCAGGTGCAGACCGGGATCGACCTGGTCAACGACGATCGGATCGAAGCGGTGGCGTTCACCGGCAGCCAGCGCGGCGGTCTCGCGCTCGCCCGCATCGCCGCCGAGCGCCCGCGGCCCATTCCCTTCTTCGGGGAGCTCGGCAGCATCAATCCGATGTTCGTGACGGCGGCGCATCTGGCCGGCCGCGAGAAGGACATCGCCACCGGGTTCGTCGGTTCCTTCACATTGGGCGCCGGACAGTTCTGCACGAAGCCTGGACTGCTGATCGCTCCCCGAGACGAGGCGCTTCGCTCATCGCTGGTCGATTCGGTGGGTGGCGCCCCGGGTCAGCGGATGCTCACGGATGCGATCCGCGACATGTTCCTCGCCGGAGTCGATCAGCGCGTCGGAATCGATGAGGTCGAGGTGCTCCATCAGGGTGGTCTCGATGAGTCGACCGACTCGGTGCGCCCGACACTCATGGCGGTCGACGCGGGCACGATCCTCGCCCATCCGGATCTGCTCGAGGAGTGCTTCGGACCGATGTCGCTGCTGGTGGAGTACACCGATGAGGAGCAGATGCTCGCCCTCGCGGATGCACTTCCCGGGCTTCTCGCCGCGGGCGTGCATGCGAACGGCGATGAGTCGATCCTCGCGGATCTCCTACCGAAGCTGAGCGCTCATGCCGGCCGAGTTCTGTGGGGAGGGTGGCCGACCGGTGTTGCCGTGACCTGGTCGATGCAGCACGGCGGACCCTTCCCGGCCACGACGCGCCCGGAGTCGACCAGTGTCGGAGCGGCTGCGGTGCAACGCTTTGTGCGTCCGGTGACATATCAGAGCCTCCCCGAGGCCTGGCAGTCGCCGGCCGTGCGTGAAGCGAATCCGTGGGGAGTGCCGCGCCGTGTGGACGGCACCCTCGAACTTGGCTGAGTTGCGCGAGACCGACCCTTCGGGGCACTAACTGGGGCGTCGTAATGCCCCCAAGGGTCGTTCTTGGTCAGCTGCTGAGGTGGGCGGCGATGCGGGCCGCCGCTCGTTGTACATCCGGTGCCAGGGCGATCACCTCGTCGGAGTCATCGCAGCGCATGGTCACGCTCACGGCACCGGCTGGTTGTCGGCGGGAGTCGAGCACGGCGACGGCGACTGAGGCATAGCCGTCGAGTACTTCGCCATCTTCGAGTGCGAATCCCGCCCGCCGTTCCCGGGTGAGGATCGAGCGCAGTGCCGACAGGGAGGTCGGCCCACGACCGGTGCGCGAGATGAACGCCTCGGGAGAGGACATCAGCGCGCGCAACTGCGCACTCGGCAGGTGAGCGAGCATGGCGCGACCGCTCGCCGTGGTCACCGCGGGCAGGCGAACGCCGACATCGGTAATGAGTGTCGCTGCACGACGAGGATCCCGTGGGAACTCCTTGAGCAGATAGACGATTTCAGTGCCGTGAAGTGCCGCGAGATGGACAGTGTGGCCGAGGCGATCGGCGAGGTCGATGAGCACGGGACGCGCGAGTGCTTCACGCGGGTCATGGCGCAGATAGCCCATGCCGACCTCGAAGGCGCTCGGTCCGAGCGACCAGCGCCGCTCATCGGGCAGGTGCACGACGAATCCGGCGTCGGCCATGACCGCCAGCAGATGGTAGGTCGAACTGCGCGGTGCGCCGATGGCCGCGGCCAGGGACGTCGTGCTCGAGGGGCCGCGGGTGGCGAGGGTGCGCAACAGCGCCAACGTCTGGCTTGCGGCCGGCACCTTGCTCCGCGTACGCGGCGCGCCGGGGTCGCCCATACCCTGACTTTAGTCTGGGATCCCAGACAACAGGAGTGACATCGCCCTATCCGGGGGTGGTCCATCGGCGCAGGATGAGCCCACGGATCGACCTGTTGTCACCCAGCCTGCGAGGAGCCCCGCGATGACCGATCTCGCCCACGACACCCTGACCGGGACTCGGCCGGTCCGCGCGGCCCGCGGCACGACCCTCACCGCGCGCACCTGGCAGACCGAGGCCGCGCTGCGCATGCTGGCCAACAACCTCGACCCCGAGGTCGCCGAGCACCCCGAGGAGCTCGTCGTCTACGGCGGGACGGGTCGAGCGGCGCGCGACTGGGCGAGCTTCGACGCGATGACACGGACCCTCAGCACCCTGGCACCCGACGAGACGATGCTCGTCCAGTCGGGACGCCCGGTCGGTGTCTTCAGAACGCACGAGTGGGCGCCGCGGGTGTTGCTCGCGAACTCCAACCTGGTCGGAGACTGGGCGAGTTGGCCGGAGTTCCGCCGGTTGGAGCAACTCGGATTGACGATGTATGGGCAGATGACGGCCGGCTCGTGGATCTATATCGGCACCCAGGGAATCCTGCAGGGCACCTTCGAGACGTTCGCGGCGGTCGCAGATAAGCGATTCGGTGGGACGCTCGCCGGCACGCTCACGGTGACCTCGGGCGCTGGCGGGATGGGCGGCGCGCAACCTCTCGCGGTGACGATGAATGAGGGCACCTGCCTGGTGATCGACATCGATCCGACTCGACTGCGTCGCCGGGTCGAGACGCGCTATCTCGATGAGATCGCTGATGACCTCGATGACGCCATCGAACGGGTGCTCGCCTACAAGTCTCAGCGCAAGGCTTTGTCGGTGGGTCTCCTGGGCAATGCGGCGACGATCCTGCCGGAGTTGTTCCGGCGTGGAGTTCCCGTCGACATCGTCACCGATCAGACCTCGGCGCATGATCCGCTCTCCTATATCCCGGAGGGAATCGATCTCGCGGATGCCCACGACTACGCGGCGAAGAAGCCCGAGGAGTTCACCGACAGGGCGCAGGCGTCGATGGCGAAGCACGTTGAAGCGATGGTCGACTTCATGGACGCGGGAGCGGAGGTCTTCGACTACGGCAACTCGATTCGCGATGAGGCGCGCAAGGGCGGGTATTCCCGCGCCTTCGACTTCCCCGGCTTCATTCCCGCGTATATCCGGCCACTGTTCTGCGAGGGGAAGGGCCCGTTCCGCTGGGCCGCCCTGAGCGGGGATCCTGCGGACATCGCGCGCACCGATGCGGCCGTGCTTGATCTATTCCCGGACAACGACCGCCTGCGTCGGTGGATCACGATGGCTCAGGAGCGCGTCGCCTTCCAGGGACTGCCCGCGCGTATCTGCTGGCTGGGCTATGGCGAACGCGACAGGGCGGGGCTGGCCTTCAACGATCTCGTCGCGCGAGGGGAGGTGTCCGCGCCCATCGTCATCGGCCGTGATCATCTCGATTGCGGTTCGGTTGCATCCCCGTATCGCGAGACCGAGGGCATGATCGACGGCTCCGATGCGATCGCCGATTGGCCGCTGCTCAACGCCATGCTCAATGTGTCATCCGGCGCGACCTGGGTGTCGATCCACCATGGCGGTGGTGTCGGGATGGGGCGGTCTATTCACGCGGGGCAGGTCAGCGTCGCCGATGGAACGGAACTCGCTGCGGAGAAGTTGCAGCGCGTGCTCACGAATGATCCGGGCATGGGGATCATCCGCCATTGCGATGCTGGCTACGACGATGCGGCCGTCGTGGCCGAGGAACGCGGCGTGCGGATTCCCATGCGAGAGAACCCGTGAGCGAAGTGTCGCCCGAGCGCGCTCGCGCTAGCACGCTGATCACCGGCATCGGGTTGTTGTGCACCGAAGCTGAGATCGGCGATATCGAGGGTGCTGCGATCGTGCTGGAGGACGATCGCATCGCCTGGGTGGGACGAGCCCAGGATTCTCCGGATGCGGATGACCGCATCGACGTGGACGGCCGCTGCGTGATCCCCGGCTTCGTGGACAGCCATGCCCACCTCGTGTTCGCCGGTGAGCGCAGTGAGGAATTCGCCGCCCGGATGGCGGGGGAGCGCTATTCGGCCGGTGGGATTGCAAGCACCGTGACCGCGACCCGAGGCGCGACCGATGATCAACTGCGACACAACGTCGCGAGCTTGGTCAGGGAACTTCACGGTAACGGCTGCACGACCGTCGAAATCAAGACCGGTTATGGGTTGACGGTGGCGGATGAACAACGGGCGGCGGAAATCGCCGCTGAATTCACTCCGGAGGCCACGTTCCTCGGAGCTCATGTGGTCCCGACGGAATTCGCGGAGGATCCGGCTGGTTATGTCGACCTCGTCACAGGTCCGATGCTCGAGGCGTGTGCGCCACATTCCCGATGGATCGATGTGTTCTGCGATCGGGGAGCCTTCGACGCAGATCAGGCCCGCGCGATCATTTCGGCCGGTCAAGCGAAGGGGTTAGCTGTCCGGCTGCACGCCAATCAGTTGCAGCACGGACCCGGCGTCCAGGTGGCTGTGGAGGTGGGTGCGGCCTCGGCGGATCACTGCACCTATCTCGATGATGCCGATATCGATGCGCTCGCGAACTCCGAGACGGTGGCGACGCTTCTGCCCGGTGCCGAATTCTCCACCCGCTCGCCGTACCCCGACGCGCGGCGGCTCCTAGATGCCGGTGTGCGGGTGGCTCTGGCGACCGACTGCAATCCGGGAACAAGTTTCACCACCAGCATGCCGCTGTGCATCGCCCTCGCCGTGAGGGAGATGCACATGACGCCGCGTGAAGCCCTCACTGCGGCGACCACCGGGGGAGCAGCAGCTCTACGCCGGGACGATGTCGGACGGGTGGAGGTCGGGGCTCATGGAGATCTGCTCGTTCTCGATGCCCCGAATCCGATCTTCCTGGCCTATCGTCCGGGAGTGGATGTCATTCGTCAGGTCTGGCGCAACGGTTCGTTGTTGATGGAGAAGGGTCGTCGAGATGGGGTGTGGGAATGAGCGGTGACATCGTCGCTCCATCCGTCGTGCCGTTGGGACCGGAGGGTGTGCGGATCTCGGATGTGATCGCCGTTGCGAGGGATGGTGCGCGCGTCGACATCACCCCGGAGGCTGTGGCCGCGATGTCGCGCAGTCGCGCCCAGGTGGAGGCGCTTGCCGCATCGAGCACCCCCGCCTACGGCATCTCCACGGGGTTCGGTGCCTTGGCGAATCGTCACATCCCGGTCGAGCAGCGCGTCGCATTGCAGCGGTCCCTGGTGCGATCGCACGCAGCGGGGATGGGCGAGCCGGTCGAGCGCGAGGTCGTGCGTGCACTGATGTTCCTGCGTGCCAAGACCCTGTGCAGTGGCCGCACCGGGGCTCGCCCCGTGGTCGCACAGACGATCGTCGATGTGCTGAATGCGGGCATCACTCCTGTCGTGGGTGAGTTCGGTTCGTTGGGGTGCAGCGGTGATCTCGCGCCGCTCGCGCACTGTGCCCTGGTGCTCATGGGTGAGGGAGCGGCTGTCGATGCGGCAGGTCAACCGCGCCCGGTGCCCGAACTCCTCGCCGAGGCGGGAATCTCTCCGATCGAGTTGCAGGAGAAAGAAGGTCTCGCGCTCATCAACGGGACCGATGGGATGCTCGGAATGCTCATCCTCGCCCTCCATGACCTGAGCGCCCTGGCCGATGTCGCTGATGTAACTGCGGCCATGAGCGTCGAGGGGCTACTCGGCACCGATGCTGTCTTTCGGCCCGAACTGCACGAGCCCCTACGGCCACACCCCGGACAGGTGCACAGCGCGGCACGCATGTTCGCCCATCTCGCAGACTCTTCAATCGTCGCCTCGCATAAGGAGGAGGACACCCGGGTGCAGGACGCCTACTCGCTGCGTTGTGCACCACAGGTCACCGGCGGTCTGCGGGACACGATCTCCTTCGCGCGCACTGTCGCCGAGCGGGAACTCGCCGCGGCGATCGACAACCCCGTCGTCCTCGACGACGGAACGGTGTCGAGCAACGGCAATTTCCACGGCGCTCCGGTCGCGTATGCGCTGGATTACCTCGCGATCCCGGCGACCGATGTGGGCTCGATGGCGGAGCGTCGAACGGATCGCATGCTCGACAAGGCCCGCAACCACGGCCTGCCACCGTTCCTTGCCGACGATCCGGGTGTGGACTCCGGGTTGATGATCGCGCAGTACACCCAGGCAGGACTCGTGAGTGAGAACAAGCGTCTCGCTGCACCCGCGAGCGTCGACTCCATTCCGAGTTCGGCGATGCAGGAGGACCACGTGTCGATGGGGTGGCATGCCGCGCGGAAATTGCGTCGCGTGGTGGACAACCTACGGCGGATTCTCGCGATCGAACTCGTCGCTGCTGCGCGCGCGATCGAACTGCGGGCGCCCCTACAGCCGAGTCCGCAGAGCGCGAAGGTCATCGACGAGTTGCGAGAGGCGGTGCCGGGCCCGGGGCCGGATCGATTCCTCGCTCCGGAACTCGAGGCTGCGGTGGGCGTCGTGCGTGCGATGGAGGCGCGAAGGCCCTCAGCGTGAGGCCAGGCCGGCAGCGGCTTCGAGAATCAGCAGGGCCCCGAGACGCACGGTGCGCTGGTCAGCGGAGTCGGCTGCCGCGTCGATTTCGGTGATGTCGATCGACCGGACGCGCGGGGATCGACCGGCGAAGAAAGCCACCTGGCGTATCTCATCAGCGCTGATTCCTCCGGGCGCTGACGCGGGACAACCCGGAGCGACGCTGCGATCGCAGACATCGACATCGAGATCGACGTGGACGGGTCCGCCGGCAGCGCCGGCGATGTCGAGCGCCTCGGCTATGACGTCCTCCATCACGCGGTGTCGAAGGGCGTCGCGAGTGATCACTGTGATGCCGTAGTCGCGCGCTCGTGCGGCGTATTCGGCTGAGTTGGCGAAGTCGGCGATACCGATCTGAACGATCTGCGATCCAGGCAGCCCCGCCTCGATGAGGCGCTGAACAGGTGAGCCGTTGCTGACGCCGTCACGCAGGTCATGGTGTGCATCGAGGGTGATGAGTCCAGACGTGGGCAACATGTCTCCGCAGACGCCTGTCATCACCGAATAGGTGGCGGAGTTGTCGCCACCGAGCGCAAGCACCACACGTGCCTCCCCGGCTGCGGCTTCAGCGGCGGCACGCACTCTCGCCTCGCCCTCGGGGCCGTCCGGGTCCATCACATCGCCGTGGTCACGCACGCGGAGTTGGGCGATGTCGACGTCGTGCGCCCAGGAGTAGGTGGAGTAGCGGGCGAGTGCCGCGCGGATCGCAGCCGGGGTGGTGTCGGCGCGGGTGGGGCTCAGCGAGGTGAGGTGGGTGGGCACTCCGAGGATGGCGAGGTCCATCGACGGGTCCACCTGATCATCGGCGACCAGCTGACCGGCTAACCAGGCACTGGCTCGAGGCCATCTCGGATCATCGGTCACGGTGAGCATCCTTCCCTACGGAGCGTCGCCAAGCGCGAACTCCGCAACTGCATAGGGGCGAAAAAGTGCTGAAAGTTGCGGAGTTTGGTTAGGGGGTGAGGGGGGTCAGGGTGGCGAGACGGGACTCGGTGTCGCCGCTCACGGTGAGCAGGGGGAGTCGGGGAGCGATGATGTCGGCGATCACCGCGTCGGTGCGTGCCCGGATCTCGGCGCCGTCGCGCATCCCCGGATCGGGGGCACCCGCGAAATCGGCCGCGCACCACACCACCAGGTCATAGCCGCGTGCATCCTCGATCCCGAGTTCGAGCAGGGTGTCGTCGTCGAAGTACACGATGCTGTAGACGGCGGTCATGAGTGGCAGCGGATCAGCCACGACCCAGGGCACCTGCGCGTGCGCGGCGGCGCGCATCACCGTCATGACCGTCGCCTGTTGTGTGAGGAAGATGCCCTCCTGATCCGCGAGTGTCGGGACACGGCCGTAGTCGCGAACGAAATCGCGCAGGTATTCCTCGGCGATGAACGCGTCGATCGTGTGTGCCAACTCCTCGGCAAGGGTGGTCTTCCCCGTGCTCTCGGCTCCGAGCAGGCCGATGCGTCGCGGTGTTGCTACCGCGGGGGTGCCGTTCACGCCTTGGTGCGCACTGCGCCGACGAGTTCCTCCTCGCTGAACCCACCCTCGACCACACCGTCCTTGGCGAAGCGGAAGAGCACGACGGAGAAGATGCCGCGCAGGGTCGACAGCAGCAGCGCGCCGATCGCGAAGACGATGACACCGATGACGATGAGGGGAACGCCGACGGCCCACCAGTTGATGGCGGTGAGGAAGACACCGCCGATGATGAGAAGGATCGCCGGCAAAATCGTGGCGAGAGCGACGAGTCCTCCGATGCGCACGCCACCGAAGATCTGCAAGCCCCACTTCGCCTTGAACAGTTTCGCCGACTCCTTGATCGCGGTGATCGGACCGACCTTCTCCAACATGATGAACGGCACGACGAAGAAGGTGATGAGATTCCACATCGCGAGGATCCCCGAAGCCGCGATGTTCCGGACGACGGAGGCCGCACCGCTCTGGTTGTTCCCTCGAATGAGCGACACGATGATGCTGACCACGGTGAGGATGAACGCCCAGCCGATGAGCGGGAAGATTCGAGCTAGTGAAGCCCCGATGCCGTGGCCAACGGAGGAGTCACCGCCCGACAACTCGGTGTCGGCTGCCGCGACGAGGCCGCCGCTGGTGATCGACACCACGATCTGGGTGGCGAAGACCCCGACGACGCCGAGGGCGATCGCCGGCGCGGTGTTGTCGTTCGCGAGGAACCACGCCGCCGGGGCCCAGAAGATCGCGAGCGGGATGAGGCTGCCGAGAAAACCCAGGACCGGGAAGGTCAGCAGATACCGGTTCTCCTTCACCACGGCCCAGGCCTTCGTGGTGAGCAGTTTGCTTTGTCCCCAGGATGTGCGCGCCATGGCCGACAGGATAGGAGAGTCCGCCGCATGGGCGCCCTGAGTTGACCTGAGTCGACCGGTGTGTCGCCGCCCCCCTTGTTGGCTCGGCGAGGCGGGGGTACCGTAGTAGTTGACAGTTGCTCAATAACAGGTCCACCGTCAGCGGGACCACGTCTGCAGGGGAGAAGCGGCCATGGCGTCATCCGGAAACGAAGCATTCATCTACGAGGCGATTCGCACCCCGCGCGGGCGCGGCAAGGCCAATGGCTCGCTCCACGGAGTGAAACCGGTGAGCCTCGTCACCGGCCTGATCGACGAGATGCGCACCCGCCACCCTGACCTGGACACCAACCAGGTCGACGACCTCATTCTCGGCTGCCTCACCCCGATCGGTGACCAGGGCGCGAATATCGCCAAGACCGCCGCGATCGCGTCCGGCCTGCCCGACACCGTCGCCGGGATGCAGATCAACCGCTACTGCTCCTCCGGTCTCGAGGCGATCAACACCGCCGCCGCCAAGGTGCGTTCCGGCTGGGATCAGATGCTCCTCGCCGGCGGTGTCGAGTCGATGAGCCGCGTGCCGATGGGCAGTGACGGCGGCCCATGGGCGATGGATCCGGAGACGGCCTACACCACCTACTTCGTGCCGCAGGGGATCAGTGCTGACCTCATCGCCACGACCGAGGGCTTCACCCGCGATGACGTCGATGCCTATGCCGCCCGTTCGCAGGAGAAGGCCGCGGCTGCCTGGAGCTCGGGCCGCTTCGCCAAGTCGATCGTGCCCGTCAAGGACATCAACGGTGTGACGATCCTCGATCACGACGAGTTCATGCGCCCCGAGACCACCGTCGAGTCGCTCTCGAAGCTCAACCCGTCCTTCGCTGCGATGGGTGACATGGGTGGCTTCGATGCGGTGGCGCTGCAGAAGTTCCACTGGGTGGAGCGCATCGATCACGTCCACACCCCGGGCAACTCCTCGGGCATTGTCGATGGTGCTGCACTGACCCTCGTTGGTAGCGAGGCTGCGGGCGCCGCTGCGGGCTTGACGCCTCGCGCGCGCGTCGTTGCGACCGCGGTGACCGGTGCCGATCCCACGATCATGCTCACGGGCCCGACCCCGGCGACCCACAAGGTGCTGGCGTCTGCGGGCTTGAAGCCCGCGGACATCGATGTCTGGGAACTCAACGAGGCGTTCGCGTCCGTCGTCCTCAAGTGGATGAAGGACTTCGATCTCGACATCGAGCAGGTCAACGTCAACGGCGGTGCGATTGCGATGGGCCACCCGATCGGGGCCACGGGCGCCATGATCACGGGCACGGTCATGGATGAGCTGGAGCGCACGGGCGGCCGTTACGGCCTCATCACGCTGTGCATCGGTGGCGGCATGGGCATCGCAACCATCATCGAGCGGGTCTGA
Source organism: uncultured Bifidobacteriaceae bacterium (assembly GCA_964626275.1). GTDB lineage: Bacteria > Actinomycetota > Actinomycetes > S36-B12 > S36-B12 > M55B157. The sequence continues at coordinate 10,432 of CAZVCZ010000011.1, forward strand.
GGAGAGGGATGACTGACAACATGTTCCACTGGGACAAGGACGCCGACAACGTCGTGACTTTGACGATGGACGATCCGGGTGGCAGCGCCAACACACTGAATGACACCTTCATTACCTCGCTCGAGGCCACGTTGGATCGACTCGATGCTGAGAAGGACGACATTGCCGGTGTCGTCCTCACGAGCGCGAAGAAGACCTTCTTCGCCGGAGCGGATCTCAACCAGATCATCCAGGCGACACCGGCCGACGCCGAGCGGCTCGAAGCGGAGATCGCTCGCGTCAAGGCCGCGTTCCGGCGCCTGGAGACACTGGGAATTCCCGTCGCCGCCGCCATCAATGGGGCGGCCCTCGGCGGCGGTCTCGAGATCGCACTGTCGTGCCATCACCGGGTCGCGCTCGATGTGCGCGGCTCGGAAATCGGATTGCCCGAGGTCACCCTCGGACTGCTGCCCGGTGCCGGTGGCGTCGTGCGCACCACGCGCATGTTCGGTCTCCAGAAGGCACTGATGGAGGTCCTCCTCCAGGGCCAGCGCCGCAAGCCGGCGAAGGCACTCGAGGTGGGCCTCGTCGACGAGGTCGTCGACTCGCCTGAGGAGATGATGGCCCGCGCGAAGGCGTGGGTGAAGGAGCATCCCGAGGCTGTTCAGCCGTGGGACGCCCCGGGCTACAAGATGCCCGGAGGAACACCCAGCAACCCCAAGCTCGCGATGATGCTTCCTGCGTTCCCCGCCAACCTGCGCAAGCAGATCAAGGGTGCGCCCATGCCCGCGCCGCTCGCGATCATGGCGGCCTCGGTCGAGGGTGCCCAGGTCGACTTCGCGACAGCGGAAAAGATCGAGGCTCGCTACTTCGCCAGTCTGGCGACCGGCCAGGTCGCCAAGAACATGACACAGGCGTTCTTCTTCGATCTGCAGCACATCACGAAGGGTGGCGCGCGACCGGAGGGTTATCCGCAGTCACGGCCCACGAAGGCGCTCGTCATGGGTGCGGGAATGATGGGTGCGGGCATCGCCTACGTCTGCGCTCGCAATGGCATCGAGGTCGTCCTCGTCGACACCACGATGGAGGCCGCCGAGAAGGGCAAGGCCTACTCTCAAGCCATCCTCGACAAGGCTGTCTCTCGCGGCAAGATGAGTGAGGGCCAGCGCGATGAGGTGTTGGCTCGCATCACGCCGACCGACTCCCTGGACCAGGCCAAGGGCGCTGACTTCGTCATCGAGGCGGTCTTCGAAAGCCAGGAACTCAAGACCGAGGTCTTCGGTCGTATCGAGCAGGTTGTCGCCGATGATGCGCTTCTCGGCTCCAATACCTCCACCCTTCCGATCACCGGGCTCGCCAAGGCGGTCTCTCGCCCCGAGGACTTCATCGGCCTGCACTTCTTCTCGCCGGTCGACAAGATGCCGCTGCTGGAGATCGTCGTCGGTGAGCAGACCTCCGATGCGGCCATCGCCCGGGCGCTTGACTTTGCCGCGGTCATCAAGAAGACGCCGATCGTGGTCAACGATTCGCGCGGGTTCTTCACCAGCCGTGTCATCGGCACCTTCATGGGTGAGGCTGTCGCGATGCTCGCCGAAGGTGTTCCCGCGCCGAGCATCGAGCAGGCCGGGTTGCAGGCTGGCTATCCGACCGGTCCGCTCGCCCTGTTCGACGAGGTGAGCCTCACTCTCGGCCGGCGCATCCGCGAGGAGGGTCGGGTCGCGGCTGAGGCGGCCGGGCAGCCCTTCCCGGAGCATCCTTCCTATGCCGCCATCGATCGGATGGTGATCGACTTCGATCGTGGCGGTCGCGCGGCGGGTGCTGGCTTCTACGACTACGCCGAAGGCAAGCGCCTCAGCCTCTGGGACGGCCTGCCCGAGAATTTCGGTGGCGACAACCTCGACATGCCGTTCCTCGATATGCAGGAGCGCATGCTGTTCGCTGAGGCGATCGAGAGCGTCAAGTGCCTGGACGAGGGCGTGCTGCGCTCAGTGCCGGAGGCGAATATCGGCTCCATCTTCGGCATCGGCTTCCCACCGTGGACCGGTGGTGTCCTGCAGTACATCAACGGCTATGTCTCCCCCGATGGAACCGTGAGCGGTCCTGCCGGTTTCGTGGCTCGTGCACGCGAACTGGCGGCGGCATACGGCGATCGCTTCACTCCGCCCGCGTCCCTGGTGGCGCTCGCGGAATCAGGCGGCGACTATTCCTGAGGCATCGGTCGTCGCTCGCTCGCGCATGAGCAGCGACGACCGTCGTCGGCAACTCGTCGAGATCGGCTGGCAACTTCTCCAGACCCGGCCGATCCACGAGCTTGCCCTCGATGAGGTCGCCGGGCAGGCGGGCATCTCGCGCACCCTGCTGTTCCACTACTTCCCGACGAAGGGCGACTACTACGCCGCGGTCGTCGAGGCGGCAGGGGAACGCATGCTCAAGCCGGTCCGAGTGGCGGCTGAGGCCACGCCGCGGGAGCGAGTTCGGACCCTCATCGAGGGATTCGTGCGACTCGTCGAACGCAATCGCATCGGCTACACCTCGCTTGTCCGCGGGGCGGGCGGAGGTGATGTCCGGGTCGTCGAGGCCATGGCTCGGGTGCGGGATGCGCTCGTGCCGAAGTGGCTCGAGGCCGCCGGGCAACCCGAGGCGGGAGCCTTGGCTCGGTTGGTGCTGCGCGGTTGGCTGGTGGGCATGGAGGAAACAGTCCTGGCCTGGAACCCGCAGACTGTCGAGCGCGCCGAGCTGATCGAACACCTCACGACATCGCTGTTCGCCGAACTCGACCTCGCCGAACGTGAGGCGGGCGAACCGTGACCGTCGATGACCCGGGTGCTCCACGGGTCATCCCATCGGTCATCGTCATCCGGCACGCGGAGAAGCCCGAACCCGGCCATGGCCATCATCCCGAGCAACACGGGGTGGATGCGCATGGAGCGCCCAGCGCCCGCGGGCTCACCCCGCGCGGTTGGAGCCGAGCCGGAGCGCTCGCGGTGCGCTTGCACCATGCGGACGAGGGGGATGACGGCTGGGTCCGGCCCGAACGGGTGCATGCCGCGCCCGCGACTCACGCCCATCACAGCCACCGCTGCGTCGACACGGCCGGCCCGAGTGCGGCGAGGATCGGGGTCGACGTGCTCGATCATCATGGTCGCGGCGAGGAACCAGCCCTCGTGGCCGAAGTCCGGGCGGCAGGCCAGCCCACCCTCATCGTGTGGGATCACGGACACCTGCCTGACCTGTTGCGTGCCTTCGATCCGGTGAACCCCGAGGTAATTCTCGATCCGTGGCCGGACGAGCGCTTCGATCTCGTCGCTCTGCTGCATCCGGAGGGATCGCACTATCGCTTGGTGATCGCACACCAGGATCTGCTGGCCGGCGACGCGCCTGTGTCGTAACACCCCATGGGACGTTGCGGCGAGTACGGTGAGGGGGCATGACGGAGGCTGATCTCCGCGAGATCTCCAGCGTTCCTGTCGCCGCGCGCGTCATCCGCGCGGTGCTCGCTCTCGGTTCCCTGATGTTCGTCGTCTCGGGCCTGCTGCTCATCATCGCCCCGGCCCTCATGGCCGAATGGCTCGGCCTGTCCACGATCGTCGACACCACCTGGACTCTGCAGATGCTCGGCGCAGCACTGCTCGGCCTGTCCGGGCAGATGTGGCTGGTGCGTCGGGCCCCCGATCATCCGGTGCTCGGCGCTGCGGTGGTGATGATCATCAGCGGCGGGTTGATGACCGTGCTCACCATCACCCTCCCGGGGGAGTGGACCCCTGTGCGCTGGGCCTATCTCGGCATCGGGGCGGCCTTCTGTCTGGCCTATGTGTTGATGCTGGTGGTGAGTCGCCGCCGCGGCTAGTCGTTGTCGTCGAAGATCGCGAGCAGGGTCGGCAGTTGCGCGGCGAAGGGATCGAAGAGCGGAATGTGATCGAGTTCCTCGCGGGTCCACCAGGCTGCCTCATCGTTCTCTGGTGAGAGTGTCGCGTCGTAGTCGGGGCTTTCCTCGACCCGCGCGCAGCAGGTGTGATAGCTCCACACGCCGGCTTCGAGGATCTCTTCGTGGATGCCGATCAGCCGCCAGCCGTCGGGGATGCGCCCGATCTCCTCGTCGAATTCCCGGAGGGCGGCGCTAACGGGATCCTCGCTGGAGTCGATCGCTCCGCCGGGGACTGACCAGGTGCCATGGCCGCGATGCACCCACGCGGCTCGGCGGGCGAGCAGGAATCGTTCGGTGCCGCTCGGATCGGTGTGGGAGAGCATGAGCCCGGCGGCGCCGAACCTTCCCCACAGGACCTTGCCGCTGCTGAGGGTCACCCAGCCATCCCCGGAACCATCACCGGCGCCGGGGGTGGGCGCAGCGCTGGGGGAGGTGCTCACAGCGCCAGTCTGCCGCATTCGGGCGATGGGCACATCCGGTCTGTGAGGAGCATGGTCGATGACCACGAGGTGGGCACGGCTATGCGGTGATGATCTGGCGGAGTGCCTCACCCTGCTCGAGTCGATCCATGGCGATGTTGATCTGCTCGGGCAGATCGGCCATGGGGATGCGGTGGCTGATGATCGCCTCGAGCGGGAGGCGACCCTCACGCCAGAGTTCGATGAATCGCGGGATGTCGCGGCGTGGCACGGAGGAACCGAGATAGCAGCCGCTCACGGTGAGGGCGAGGGCGACGAGACGCAGCGGTGAGATCGTCGTGGTCGCATCAGGATGCGCCAGCCCGGTCGCGGCGAGAACACCGCCTGCGCGGAGCAGATCGATGCCGCTGGAGAGGGCCGCCGGGTGTCCGGATGCCTCCACGACCGAGTCGACCTTGACCCCCTCGGCTGCCGCTTCCTCCGGGGTGAGCGCACGATGGGCGCCGAGGGTGGTGGCGAGTTCGCGCTTCGCCGCGATCGGGTCGATGGCGATGACCTCGACATCGGGTTCGGTGAGGGCGGTGAGCATCGCGGCCATCCCGACGCCACCGAGGCCGAGCACGGCCAGGCTCGAACCCGGCTGAGGCTTCGCGATGTTCCACACGGCGCCACCGCCGGTGAGCACCGCGCACCCGAACAGGGCTGCGATATCCGCGGGAACATCGTCGTCGATGACGACCAGTGAGCGTTCGTCGACGACGGCATGATCGGCGAACGCGGAGACGCCGAGGTGATGCAGGATCTGCCCGTTGTCGTCGTGGAGGCGGATGTCACCGCTGAACAGTTCGCCGGCGTTGTTGCGCACGCTGCCGACCTCGCAGGGCACACGCCCATTCGTGCGGCACGCCGCGCAGTTCTCGCAGCGCGGCAGGAAGGTCATGATCACGCGGTCGCCGAGCTTCACATCGGTGACGTCGGCTCCGACCTCGATCACGCGTCCAGCAGCCTCGTGTCCGAGGAGCATCGGAACGGGCCGCACGCGGTCGCCGGTGACGACCGACAGATCGGAATGGCATATCCCGGCTGCCTCGATCTGGACGAGGCACTCGGTGGGTCCCGGTGGATCGAGGGTCACCTCGATCACATCGATGGGTCGGGAGTCGGCGAAGGGCCGGGGGGCGGCGATGGTGTGGAGGACCGATCCGGTGATCTTCATGCCTGTCCTTTGCCGTCTCGGGAGGAGGGGAGTTCAGGAGGGAGAATCTATCCGCGGCAATGTCGCGACCGCAGTGCGCACTGCATCGGGCACGCTGGTGGGGCGCCGATGATCGCGATCGACGTAGACGTGCACGAAGCGGCCGATGGCGCGCACGGCGTCATCGCCGGCGAGCAGGATCGCGAAGGCGTAGACGACACTGGAATTCCCAAGCCGCTCGAGGGCGAGGCCGACCTCGATGTCGGCTGGGAAGTCGATCTCGGAGAGATAGCGGCATCCGGTCTCGGCGACGATGCCTATGGAGGGCAGCTGGCGTAGGTCCTCCCCGATCGCTCCCATGAGCCAGCCGTTCACCGCGGAATCGACATAGGAGTAGTACGCCACGTTGTTGACATGCCCGTAGATGTCGACATCGGCCCAGCGGACCGTGACGGGATAGAACACCGCGAAGTCATCGCGATGCGGTGGCTCCTCGCGTCGTGCTGTCGCCATCAGGAATGGTTCTGTCGGTAGCGCGCATAGGACTCGCGGATCTCCTGCTCCGCTTCCTCGCGCCCGACCCAACTGGCCCCCTCGACGGATTTGCCCGGTTCGAGGTCCTTGTAGACCTCGAAGAAGTGCTGGATCTCGAGCCGATCGAATTCGGCGACGTGGTAGATGTCGCGCACGTGCTCGAGGCGCGGGTCACCGACCGGAACGCAGAGGACCTTGTCGTCACCGCCGGCCTCGTCGGTCATCCGGAACATGCCCACGGCTCGGCAGCGGATGACGACTCCCGGGAAGGTGGCCTCCTGGACCAGGACGAGGGCATCGAGGGGGTCACCGTCGAGGCCGAGCGTGTCGTCCACGAAGCCGTAGTCATGGGGGTAGCGCGTCGCCGTGAACAGCATGCGGTCGAGCCGGATGCGACCCGTTTCGTGATCCATCTCATATTTATTGCGGCTGCCGGTCGGGATCTCGATCGTGACATCGAATTCCAGGGGTGTCACAACTCCTCCTCGGGGTAGGTCGTCACCTAGTGTTCCCTACATATCCCCGCTGTGTGTGGGCCGCGGGTGAATCGACGCCATGAAGGGTCAGGAGACGACGTGAGCAGGGCCGGCAGGACACGGGGGTGGATCGGGATCGCGGCGGTCGCCTGCCTCGGCGCGGCCCTCATCGCCTCCCCCTCGCTTGCCGGCGCCGAGACGCCCCCGGCTCCCTCCGGTGTAGCGGGCCCGGTCCTGGAGCCGGCCAGCCCGGAAGGTGCGCCGACGCCTGATCCGGCGGTGCTGGCGGAGTTGCTCGCGCCCTCCCTCGATGCTGCCCCGCTGGGGGGAGATCTCGGGGCGGTGGTGTTCGATCCGGCGACCGGCGTGCTGCTCTACAACGACGATGGTGACACCCCTCGCACCCCGGGATCGGTGGTGAAGATCCTCACCGCGGTATCGGTCCTGCAGGCGATCGGCCCGTCGACACGCATCGTGACAACGGCCCACTACGACCCGGCGACCTCGACCATCGTCCTCGTAGGGGCCGGTGATCCCTCGCTGTCGTCGATGTCGGCGGAGGGCTCCTCGCTCGCGGTGCTCGCTGATGGAGTGCTCGCCGCAGCAGACGGCCCGGGCGCAGGTGCCAGCGTGCAGTTGGCCTATGACACCTCGCTGTTCTCCGGCCCAGTGCTCGGCATCGGGTGGTCCGCGGACTATCCGGCCACCGGGGTTGCTGCGCCGGTGTCTCCTCTCGTGGTCGACGACGCGCGCATTCCCGGGGGTGAGGCCCGCCAACCCGATCCGGCGCTCGCGGCCGCCAACGTGTTCGCCGATCTGCTGACACAGCGGGGGCTCTCGGTGGGTGCCCCGCAGCCGGGTCGCGTGGGCGCAGCGCGCCAGATAGCGGCGACGAGGTCTGTTCCCCTCTCCGCGTTGGTGCAGCGGATGCTCACCGATTCGAATAACGACTACGCCGAGATCCTCGGGCATCTCGCAGGTGCGAGTCGATTCGGCTCGGGCAGTTTCGAGACCGGAGCGCAGGCGGTGACGGCGACGCTGACCTCGATGGGTATCTCGACCACCGGCATCACGCTCTTCGATGGCAGCGGCCTCTCGGTCGACAACCTCGTGCCGGTGCGGGTGTTCGCGCAGGTGCTTGCCGCGATGACGCGTTCGAGTGCATCGGGGGAGCAGGGGGGATGGGGCTGGCCGGTGCTTGGCGGCCTGCCGATTGCGGGGGTGACCGGCACGCTCGCGGACCGCTTCTACGGCGCGTCCAGCTATGCCGGATCGGGATTCGTGCGCGCAAAGACTGGCACCCTGACCGGGGTCTCCTCCCTCGCGGGCACGGTGGTCGACCGAGATGGTCGTCTGCTCGTCTTTGCCTTCACCTCGAATTCCGTCACGGATATCTACGACGCGCGAGCCCTGCTCGACAATGCGGCAACGGTGCTCGCCCTATGCGGCTGTCGCTGATCGATCCCGTCGCATACCCTCGACGATGTGACCGACGTCATCGATTGGCCCCTCGCGCTGGCTACGGGTCGACGGCTCGCCCCTGCGGGTCCGGAGGCGACCGAGATCCAGGCGAAGGCGGCAGTCGCTGAACTCCGCCGAGCCGCGCGCCGGGCGATCGTGCCTGTGCGAGAGGTCACCGGACTGGTCGCCCCGACCGAAGAACACCACGCGGTCGTCGTCGCCCGCGGGGAATGGATCCGGGCGAACATCGAGCAGATGCGTGTCGCCACCGAACCGTTGACGCAGATGCTGCGCGAGCGGGCTCCCTCACCCCTGGTGCGGGAGGCTGGAGCGAGAACGACGGCGATGCAGATGGGCGCGATCATGGCCTGGCTGTCCTCGAAGGTCCTCGGCCAATATGAGGCCTTCGCCGTCCCGGGCGCGACTCCCGGTCGGCTCATGCTCGTCGCCCCGAACATCGTCGTCGCCGAACGTGCGTTGGACGTTCCCGCACAGCACTTCCGTCTGTGGGTGTGCCTGCATGAAGAGACGCACCGTGTGCAATTCGGTGCGGTGCCATGGCTGTCGTCGTATTTCACCAGTGAAGTCCATGCCTATCTGCGCGGCACCGATACCGACTCCTTCTCCACGGTGCGCCGCCTGCTGGCCGGGCTGCGGAATCGTGAAGCCGGACGAGGTGTCATCGACCTGCTCCACACCCCTGAACAGCGCGAGATCCTCGATCGGCTCACCGCCCTGATGTCGCTGTTGGAGGGCCACGCCGACGTCGTCATGGACGAGGTGGGGCCAAAGATCGTCCCGACCGTTGCCACGATCCGCGAACGTTTCGATCAGCGGCGTTCCCACCACCGCGGACTGGATGCGCTGCTGCGCCGGCTGCTCGGTCTCGACGCGAAGCTGCGGCAATACACCGAGGGTGCGGCATTCGTCCGCGGCGTGATCGATCAGGTCGGGATGGAGGGCTTCAACGAGGTGTGGACCTCCCCGGCTGCCCTACCTCGCCTGTCGGAGATCGCTGATCCGCAGGCATGGGTGCGCCGAGTTCTTGGTTGAGTGGTGAGTGCCCGGATGGATGTCGATCGTGCACGTCTCGCGGTGCGGCATGCGGTGCGCGAGGGATTGGCTGACCTCGACGCTGACGCGCTTGTGCTCGTGGGCTGTTCCGGTGGTCCTGACTCCCTTGCCCTCGCCCGCGCCGTGGCCACTGAACGTCCGCGAGCGGGAGCGATCATCATCGATCACGGACTGCAACCCGGTTCGGCGGATGTCGCGGCTGGGGCTGCCGCGCAATGCCGGGATCTCGGTCTCGACCCGGTCGAGGTGATGGAGGTGTCGGCGGCGGCTGAGCCCGGGGCCGGTGGGCCGGAGGCTGTCGCGCGCGACGCCCGCCGGTCGGCCCTGCTCGAGGCTGCTCAGCGCCTCGGGGCGGAGGCGATCCTGCTCGCCCATACTCGGGATGACCAAGCGGAGACCGTGTTGCTGCGGCTGGCTCGTGGTTCGGGGGCCCGCTCGCTGTCGGCGATGGCGCCGATCGTCGGAGTGTGGCGACGTCCCCTATTGGGCCTCGACCGGGCGACGGTGCAGGCCAGCGTGGGCGATCTGGCGGCCTGGTCGGATCCGCACAATGCCGATCCCCGGTTCGCGCGGGTGCGGGTGCGCCGCGATGCGCTTCCGGCGCTGACCGAGGCATTGGGGCCCGGAGTCATCGACGGTCTCGCCCGTAGTGCCGAACTGCTGCGTGATGACGCCGATGCACTGGACGCATTGGCCGATGAACTACTGCGGGAATGCCGGATGACCGAACCAGACCCAGGTTCTGCCCTGTCCCTGGACATCGGACTGCTCGCGGCTGCTCCACGCGCCGTTCGGACCCGGGTCCTGCGGCGCGCTGCGATCGAGTCAGGGGCGATTGCGGCTGCGCTGACCCGTGATCACGTCAGGTCCATCGAGGCTCTGATCAGCGACTGGCATGGGCAGGGGCCGGTGGATCTGCCGGGCGCCCTCCGCGCGAGCCGGCGATGTGGGAGGCTTCATCTCGACCGCAGCGAACCCCTCGGGAGTCACCCTCGTGCATAGCGATCACGTGAACGGCGATCTCGCCGCCGTGCTGTTGACCGATGACCAGATCCAGGCGCGACTTGCGGAGGTCGCCGCGCAGGTCGATAGCGACTACGAAGGCCGCGAACTCCTGCTCGTCGGGGTGTTGAAGGGCGCGGTCATCGTCATGGCTGACTTCATGCGGCACCTGAAGTCGCATGTGTCCACCGACTGGATGGCCGTGTCGAGCTACGGCTCCGGCACGACCTCCTCCGGTGTTGTGCGCATCCTCAAGGATCTCGACATCGATCTCGTCGGCCGTGATGTCCTCATCGTCGAGGACATCCTCGACACCGGTCTGACCCTGTCGTGGTTGATGAACAACCTCCGCTCCCGCGGCCCAGCCTCGGTGGAGGTGTTCACCTTCCTGCGCAAGCCAGACGCCGTCCAGGTTCCCATTACTCCGAAGTACGTCGGTTTCGACATCCCGAACGAGTTCGTGGTGGGCTATGGCCTCGACTATGCGGAGCGCTACCGCAACCTTCGCGAGGTCGCGGTCCTGCGCCCCGAGGTCTACAACCACTAGGGGCCTGCCGAGGGGTTTTCCTCAGGGGACCTGATCAGTCCGGCCCTGATCAGTCGGCCCCGAGCGGCCGGCGCGGAACGCCCACCCCCGGTGTACCGTCATAGGCAGGATGAACGTCAAACGCCTGTTCCGTGGACCGATCTTCTGGGTCGGCATCGTCGTGCTGCTCGTGCTGCTCGGCTCCTCCATCATCTCCAGCCTTGGGGGCCCCACCCAGGTTGACACCAGCCAGGCGGTTTCCGATATCCAGGCCAATCGTGTGGCCGGCGCCACGATTATCGACCGGGATCAGGTCCTCGAACTCACCCTTCGCGACGGCAGCGAGATCGTCAGCCAGTACGTCGATGGCCAGGGTGTGCAGTTGCAGGAGCTGCTGCAGACGAAGGTCGACGCCGGACAGCTGCCGGACGGCTACAACATCGTCGTTCCGCAGGACAACATCCTCATCAGTCTGCTGTTCACGCTCCTGCCCTTTGCGCTCATCATCCTGCTGCTGTTCTTCTTCATGAGCCAGATGCAAGGCGGCGGCTCCCGATTGATGTCCTTTGGCAAGTCGAAGGCGAAGATCGTGTCCAAGGACATGCCGCAGACCACCTTCGCCGATGTCGCTGGAGCCGATGAGGCGGTCGAGGAACTTCACGAGATCAAGGACTTCCTATCCGAGCCCGCGAAGTTCCAGGCGGTTGGCGCCAAGATTCCCAAGGGCGTGCTGCTCTATGGCCCGCCAGGAACAGGCAAGACGCTGCTGGCTCGCGCCGTCGCTGGCGAGGCCGGCGTTCCCTTCTATTCCATCTCCGGCTCGGACTTCGTCGAGATGTTCGTCGGTGTCGGCGCCTCGCGAGTTCGGGATCTTTTCGAGCAGGCGAAGGCCAACGCTCCCGCGATCATCTTCGTCGACGAGATCGATGCGGTTGGTCGCCATCGCGGCGCCGGCCTCGGCGGTGGACACGACGAGCGGGAGCAGACGCTCAACCAGATGCTGGTCGAGATGGATGGATTCGATGTCTCCAGCGGCGTCATCCTCATTGCGGCGACGAACCGTCCGGACATCCTCGACCCCGCGCTACTTCGGCCTGGCCGCTTCGATCGCCAGATCGCGGTCGAGCGCCCCGACCTGAACGGCCGCTACGAGATCTTGAAGGTGCACGCGAAGGGCAAACCCTTCGCTGAGGGTGTCGACCTGATGTCGGTCGCTCGACGTACCCCCGGTTTCACGGGCGCAGACTTGGCGAATGTTCTGAACGAGGCGGCATTGCTGACTGCCCGCACCGGTGGGCAGCTCGTCGATGATGAGGCGCTCGACGAGGCGATTGACCGCGTCATCGCCGGACCGCAGAAGCGCACTCGCATCATGGACGATCACGAGAAGGCGATCACGGCCTATCACGAAGGCGGACACGCACTCGTCGCCGCCGCGCTGCCCGGAAACGACCCGGTGCACAAGATCACGATCATGCCTCGCGGACGCGCCCTCGGTTACACGATGGTGCTGCCCGATCAGGAGAAGTACTCCACGACGCGCAGCGAGATGCTCAACCAACTCGCCTACATGCTCGGCGGTCGCGCTGCGGAGGAATTGATCTTCCACGACCCGACGACGGGGGCATCCAATGACATCGAGAAGGCCACCGCGCTCGCCCGCGCCATGGTGACTCAGTTCGGGATGACCGAACGGCTCGGTGCGATCCGCTATGGCCAGGAGCAGGGCGAGGTGTTCCTCGGCCGCGACATGGGACATGTGCGCGACTACTCCGAGGAGGTCGCCGGCGCGATCGACGAGGAGGTGCGCACCCTCATCGAGACCGCGCACCAGGAGGCTTACGACATCCTGGTGGAGAATCGAGACGTCCTCGACCGGCTCGTCCTCGAACTGCTCGAGAAGGAAACCCTGGACAAGGCTGAGGTCGAGGCGGTGTTCACCGATCTTCGCTTGCGCGAGTCACGCCCCGCCTGGACCGGCTCATCCCAGCGCCGCCCAGATGAGCGCGGCCCGGTTCGAGTACCGTCGACGGAGTCGCCGAATGGTTCGGCGAACGGCTCGGTCAACGGCTCGGGCCCGACCCACGACTGACGCGAGTTCGACCGCGACGACCCGAGAGGGCCTCCTGGCATGAGTGACGACTCCGATATCGATCCGATCCGTCACACCGTGGAACCTCCAGCGCGCGCTCCCTTCGATGCGGAGCGCGCGGAGAACGCCGTCCGCGAACTGCTCCTTGCGATCGGTGAGGACCCGGATCGTGAAGGCTTGCGAAAGACGCCGGCTCGAGTCGCGCGCGCCTATGCGGAGATCTTTTCCGGGTTGCACATGGTCGGCGAGGACGTGCTCACGACGACCTTCGATGAGGGGCACGATGAACTCGTGCTCGTGCGCGATATTGAGGTGTACAGCACCTGCGAGCACCACCTCGTTCCCTTCCATGGGGTCGCCCATGTCGGCTATATCCCTGCTCAGGACGGTCGCATCACCGGCCTGTCGAAGCTCGCTCGCCTCGTGGACGTCTACGCCAAGCGCCCGCAGGTCCAGGAGCGGCTCACCACCCAGATCGCCGATGCCCTCGAGCGAGTCCTCGAACCACGCGGCATCATCGTCGTGATCGAGTGCGAGCATCTGTGCATGTCGATGCGTGGCGTGCGCAAGCCGGGAGCAAAGACGGTGACCAGCACAGTGCGGGGTCAACTCTCTGAGCCAGCTACTCGCGCCGAAGCGATGTCGCTGATCCTGGGCTGAGTGCACCAGTGTCCTCGATGCGTCACCCACGCGGGCTGCCGGCGGATCTTGCCGTCCTCGAGCGCACCCTCGTCATGGGCGTGTTGAACGTCACCCCGGATTCCTTCTCCGATGGCGGCCGCTGGCTTGACCCGGCGATCGCGGTCGCGCACGGCACACGGATGCATAGGGATGGAGCTGACATCGTCGATGTCGGCGGGGAGTCGACTCGCCCAGGCGCGCAGCGCATCAATGCGGAAGAGGAACTCCAGCGGGTTGTTCCTGTAGTCGCCGGATTGGTTGCCGCCGGAGTGCCGGTGAGTATCGACACCACCAGGCCTGATGTTGCGGCTGCCGCGCTGGAGGCAGGTGCCTGCCTGGTCAACGATGTCAGCGGGGGGCGCGCTGATCAGCAGATGCTGTCCTGGCTCGCCGGTGTCGAGGTCCCCTATGTTGCGATGCACTGGCGCGGACCGAGCGATGTCATGGCGAGCCTCGCGGTCTACGACGATGTGGTCGCCGAGGTGGTGGCGGAGCTTTCGGATCGCCTCGATGCTTTGTCCGTGGCGGGGGTCGATCTTGACCGCGTGGTGCTCGATCCGGGCATCGGCTTCGCCAAGGAAGCCGATCACAACTGGGCCCTGCTGCGAGATCTTGACGCGGTCATGTCTCTGGGCCGCCCGGTCCTGGTCGGAGCGTCGCGCAAGCGATTCCTCGGCTCATTGCTCGCCGATGACCGGGGCGAGCCCCGACCGGTGGAACTGCGCGACTACGCGACAGATGCGATCAGCGCTCTGGCGGCGGGTGCGGGTGCCTGGGGGGTGCGGGTTCATGATGTGCGGGGCAGTCGGGATGCTGTTGCGGTCGCCGCTGCGTGGAGGGAGGGTCGCCAGCCATGAACGGGCATGACCGCATCGAGATCACCGGCCTGCGTGGCATCGGCCACCACGGTGTGTTCGAGCATGAGCGCCGCGAAGGACAGGAGTTCTTGGTCGATCTTGTCCTTGAGGTCGACATGGGTGCGGCGGCAGCAAGCGATGACCTCGCCGACACCGTCGACTACGGAGCCATCTCCACTGATGTTCACGCGATCATCACCGGTGAGCCGGTGAATCTGATCGAGACCCTGGCCGCTCGTATTGCTGAGGTGTGCCTCGCACATTCAGGGGTGGGTGCTGTCGAGGTCGCGGTCCACAAGCCGCAGGCGCCGATCACCGTCCCCTTCGAAGATGTGGTCGTTCGTATGCGCAGGATCAAGGACGCCGACGCGTGACGACTCGTGCAGTTCTGGCACTCGGGGCGAACCTCGGGGATCGCCTCGCCGCACTCCAGGGAGCTGTGGATGCGCTCGGCGCCCACGGTCAGGTCGAGGTGCTCGCGGTGTCGTCGGTGTATTCGACCGCGCCGGTGGGTGGGCCGGAGCAGGACGACTATCTCAACGCAGTGGTGCTCGTCGACATCGAACTCTCCCCGCATGAGCTCCTCGCCCTCGCTCAGCGCATCGAGGCTGATCATCACCGCACCCGCGAAGTCCGCTGGGGGCCGCGCACCCTCGATGTCGACCTCATCGCACTGCAGGACGCCGAGGGCGAGGTCATCATGGACACCGCTGACCTGACCCTGCCGCATCCGCGGGCTTTCGAGCGGGCGTTCGTCTGTGTGCCCTGGACCGATGTCGAGCCTGAGCGCGCCCTTCCCGAGCTTGATGCTGCCGATGTACACCGGATAGAGGAGGAGTTGGTGATCCGGTGATCAAGCGCACCTCGATCGCCTGGCTGATCGCGCTCGCCCTCATCGGTGTGGCCATCGGGTGGGTGCTGGTGCGGATCGTGGATGCGACAGTCGGCCGGATCCTGGGTGTCCCGACGCTGGCGAGCCTGGGACTATGGGCGTTGGCGATCGGGGTGTTCCTCTGGGCGGTGATCAGTCGACCGCGATTGGTTCATCCGGATGATCGGGGGAGGGGGCGCCGGCCCGGATCATCACCGGCCTATGTCGCCACAGGGGATCCGCAGGCGTCGCGCCGTGGGCATCCTGAGCGGATGCCGCCGCTCCTGGCGGCGCGAACAGCAGCGTTGGCGATGGCGGCCTCCCGCACGGGCGCGGTGATCGGGGGCTTCTATCTCGGAATTTTCGCCGCCCTCGTGGGAGTGATCTCGACCCCGAGTGGCTCGGATTCGGCGACCGCGTCGCTCATCGCGGTGGGAGCCTGCGTCGTGCTGGTGGGTTCGGCGATCTGGTTGGAATCGATGTGCCGCCTGCGCGGTGAGGACTAGGGCTCAGCCCACCCGCTAGGGTTCAGGCCATGAGCGAGGCACTCGAGGACCTGCCCTTCGACGAACTGCGCCACCGCGCCTTCCACGTCGCTGAGCGCCACCTGGATATCGGCTTCTTCTCGAGTGTGTTCTCGCACATGCCGGGGATGCACGCGATTGAGGGCGAGGGCGGCGACCTCGGCTCCACCGGCGGGACGATCATTGAGACGGTGAAGGCCGCGCGGGAGATGTTCGCCAAGAATCCGGACATCGACGCCGACACCGAGGCGCTGCTGCGGGCGAAGTT
>CAZVCZ010000012.1:0-1175 GCA_964626275.1 uncultured Bifidobacteriaceae bacterium
GTCATCAGGAATCCCGAGAGTTCCGAATGTCCTGGCAACAAGTCTTTCGGTTGCGCTGAGCGACCGGCCTCGACGCTCAGCGATTTGCGCATTGGTGTATCCCGAGGCGATGTCAGATAGAACCTCCAGTTGGCGGCGAGTGAGACGGACCAATGGGTTGTCAGTATCACGTGGTCCGACCGTCACCGGTTTGGTGTAATCAGAAAGTGTCGATTCGACGGCCGACCGCAACTGTTCGACATCGGAGAGCGACGTTTTGTTGACAAATGCACTTCTTGTTGGCAGATCGAGTTCACCCTTTGCCAGCGATCGCGATGGGTAATGGGTGAAGAAGATGATCCCAAGGTGCGCAGAATGCATGCGCAGGAGATGACCTAGTTCGACGCCGTTCGGTCGGTCTCCGAGGTCGATATCGAGGATTACCGCATCCGGATCAAAGTCACCGGAAGCGACGATTGCAGTTCGCGAATCAGGGACTGCCATGACCTCGAACCCCATACCGCGCACAGCCCCTTCAAGGAGGGCGCGCACTGATGCGTTGTCCTCCACAATGAGGATGCGTCGTGGAACGGGGGGGGCCACCCCCACATCCTGCCAGTGCCACGCACTCATTCCCAGGTAGAGAGAGCCCTCCGGTCGATTTTGCCCATGGCGTTGCGGGGCAGTTCGTCGACAAACACATAGGACTTCGGGCGCTTGTAGGGGGCAAGTGAGGTGGCAGCCCGTTCGCGCAGTTCATCGGATATCGCACTGCCCACGACCACAGCAGTCACCTCCTCACCCCACTCGCGTGAGGCTCGTCCGACAACCGCGATGTCTCGCACCCCCGGATGTTCACGAAGCACTTCTTCGATCTCGCGGGGGTAGACGTTGTAGCCACCGGTGATAATCAGGTCACTTGCCCGGCCGATGAGATGCCAGTAGCCGTCCTCATCGACGCGTCCGATGTCACCAGTCGGAAACCACCCATCGAAGGTGAAGGTCTCAGCCGGATCGATACCGAGATAGCCGCCAAATACATTTGGTCCACGCACCTCGACGACATCGCCGGCTCCGAGCCGGATCTCAACCTCCGGCATCGCACGACCGACGCTGCCCGCCCGTCGTTCACCGTGGAGCGGATTGCCCGTCAACATGACTGTTTCGGTCATGCCATAACGCTCCAGCGGCGGCTG
>CAZVCZ010000012.1:1275-6566 GCA_964626275.1 uncultured Bifidobacteriaceae bacterium
TCCCACGCCTGCACTACCGCTCGTGCCCCAGCGAGCAGGTTTGCGTGTGTCAGCAGTGCGGCCTTCGGCTTGCCCGTCGTGCCCGAAGTGAACCCCAGCATCGCTGGGGCATCAGCTAGTGCACCATCGAGAAGTGGGTCATCTTTCTGGGCCGGCAGATCGGACAGGTCGACGTTCGCATCGGTGATGCGGTGCGTCGGTCGCGCGATCGACTCAATGTGAGCGAGTTCGCTCTCCGTGTAGCCGGTGTTGGCAGGAACCACGACTCCGCCAGCGCGCAGTATCGCGGTGTAGGCAACGACGGTGGCGGCCGAAGGGCTACAGGACAGCAAGACCCGATTCCCAGGCTCAATACCCGCTGCCTGCAGTCGTGCTGCCGCCTGATGAGTGCGCTCATCGAACTCCTCGGCAGACCATGCGATGTTCTCCGCGGGGGCACGGACGATCACACGCGACGGGTCTTGACGCCAGCCATCCGCCCAGGTAGCAGTGAGAGTCACGGAAATAGCAGCATCAGGGGGTGAGCGTCATGCTGGAGAGCACGCGCTCACCGAGGTCAGCATCCCCCTCGATCACCACGGTCGAACGCCACTCCGGAGCACGGCCGCACGTAGCAAGCATGAACGTCTCCCACGGCATCGTGAGCGTCACCGTCGGCGCCTCGCCTACCGGAACCATGCGGGCGCGGCCATCGTCACCGACCACGACAGCGATGTCGAACACCACGCCCGGCTCGATCACGTTGAACCGCACGGACTCGCCGATCCCCGCGCCGGCACCCTTGCCGACGATCTTGCCCAAACCGGGGGCCAACTGCGTTGCAGAAGCGCGCGCACCGGAGGAATCGAGGCCCCCGGGCCTCCCCACCGCGCGTCGGATGTCCTGCTCATGCGCCCAGGTGTCGAAGGTTCGCTGTTGCACCAGGCCACCGATATTCGCAGGACCGAACGGGCCGTCCTGTGGTTCATCACGATCGGAGTAGTCATTGCGAAGTTGCGCTAACCGGCGGGCCAGGGCGTCACGCGTTTCCGCCATGATCTCATCACGCGACCATGCTCGTCGCCGGTCGACCGGGGTCTCCATGAACTTCGCCTTGTCGCTCGTCACATGCGGGAGCGTCGACCAGTCCGGTTCATGCGCCGGCTCGACATCTCCCATGAGCCACAGCTCGAGCCAGGTGATGTGGGCCACGACATCGGCCACGCTCCACCCGGGCAGATCGGTGGCCGCCTGCCACTGGTCGTCATCGAGGGAATCCAGCAACTCAAGCAGATCGTCATGCGCGGACTCCCAGACGTCGATCAGAGTGTCCAGGTCCGCGTCTGGGGGCAATGGAGAGGTCGATGTCATGGGCGTCACGCTAGCGCGACCTCGGGTGCGGCGAGGAAGGATGCCACATCCGACAGGAACACCGCCCCTTGCTGCCCATCGACGATGCGATGATCGAAGGTGAGTGACAACTGCATGACCGGTCGCACGGCGAGTCCTCCGTCGATCGCCCAGGGTCGGTCGATGATGCGCCCCGTGGCCAAGATGGCTGCCTGGCCGGGCGGCAGGATCGGGGTACCGCCATCAACGTCGAAGACACCGATGTTGGTGATCGTGAGGGTCGCGCCGAGAGAGTCCGCAGGCGTGATGCGGTCCTCGCGTGCCCGTGCGGTCAACTCAACCAGAGCGCCCGCCATGCCCCGCGCGTCGAGGCGATCAGCATCGGGGATCTTGGGAACCACTAGGCCACGCGGACCAGCGACCGCGATGCCCAGATGTAGGGCTGAATGCTGCTCGATCTCGGCACCCTCAGCTGTGTCATGCCAGGTGGCATTGACGATCGGCGTCCGGCGAACTGCGTGAACCACCGCGAGCGCAGCGAGAGCCAGGGGCGTGACTCGGATGCCAAGTCGCTCGCGCAGCTCCTCTACCGCGGCAACCGTGCCGGAGACATCGACGTCCTTCCAGACGCTCACGGCAACCGCCGTCGATGCCGACTCCACCATCGCCTGAGCCATCGCCCGTTGCACACCCCGAACAGGCACACGATCGCCTCCGCCCTGAGACGTGGTGGGTCCACCACCTGCGACCAGCCGTCGAACGTCGTCACGAGTGACATCGCCATGTCGACCGGTCGGCGTCGCGGCCCCGAGATCGACACCTAGTTCACGAGCCAGCGCGCGCACAGGCGGCTTCGCACGTGGTCGACCCGATGCAGGTGCTTTCACGGCCTCAGGTGGCGACACCTGAGCAGGTGCGGGCGTGTGAGCGTGGTCCTCCATGACGCCATATCCGATGAGCACCGGGGTACGGGGCTGCTCCTCGACCGCATCCGAACCGACCGCGAGAATCGGGGTTCCGACAGCGACGATCTGACCTTCGGCGACGAGGATCTCGCTCACCACTCCGGCGAACGGGGAGGGCAGCTCAACCACGGCCTTGGCTGTCTCGATATCAACAATCGGATCGTTGATCGCGACGACATCCCCCGGAGCCACTCGCCAGCAGACGATCTCCGCCTCGGTCAGGCCCTCCCCGACATCCGGCAGCGCGAAGACCTGAGTGCTCACAGCGCCATCACCTCGCGCACCGTGGCGATGACCCGATCGATACTGGGGAGGTAGTGCCGTTCGAAACGGCTCGGCGGATACGGCAGGTATGCACCAGCGACACGGGTGACCGGAGCCTCCAGGGAGAAGAAGCACTCCTGAGAGACCTGTGCGGCGATCTCACCACCCAAACCCGCGACCTCGACAGCCTCATGGACGACGACACATCGTCCCGTGCGGCGCACCTGCTCGAAGACCGGCGACAGATCCATCGGCGACAGGCTGCGCACATCGATCACACCCGCCGCAACACCCTGACTCGCCAATGCATCGGCGGCCTCGAGGCAGGTGCGCACCATCGGGCCGTACCCGACCAGGGTCACGGCATCGCCATCCCGAAGCACTCGAGGAGTCCAGGGATCATCGGCACGCTGGGGCTCCACCTCAGCCCTATCCCAGTAGCGCCGCTTGGGTTCGAGGAACACCACGGGGTCGTCACACGAGATCGCCGCCCGCAGGAGGTGATACGCCTCGTCAGCATCCGCAGGTGTCAGCACCCGAAGTCCCGGTGTGTGCACGAAATACGCCTCGGGGGACTCACTGTGATGCTCGACCGCGCCGATGCCACCGCCGTAGGGGATCCGGATCACGATCGGTAACTTCGTGGCGCCAGACGAGCGATAGTGGTGCTTGGCGACCTGGGTCACGATCTGATCGAAGGCGGGATAGACGAAACCATCGAACTGGATCTCCACCACCGGCCGATAGCCACGCATCGCCAGACCCACGGCGGTGCCGACGATTCCCGACTCTGCCAGGGGTGTTCCGACGACTCGGGCATCCCCGAAATCCTTTGCTAGCCCATCGGTGACACGGAACACTCCCCCCAGCGTGCCGATGTCCTCACCGAGCAGAACCACCTTCGGGTCCTCTTCCATGGCGCGACGTAGAGATGCATTGAGCGCCGCGACCATCGTCATCGATTCGCTCATGCCGCACCTCCTGCGATGATCGTCTCCCAGCGGGCTCGGTCGCGTTCGACATCGTGATGCGACTCCGCGTAAACGTGATCGAACATCCCGATCGGATCAGGGTCCGCTACTCCGCGAACACCCGCTCGTAGCCTCTCGCCAAGCGCATCCGCATCAGCAGCGAGTTGAGTGAACCAATCGTCGTCCGCGATCCCGTTCGCGCGCAGATAGCGTTCCATCCGGTCGATGGGATCGAGCCCAGCCCAATGCTCGAGTTCGCCCGCTGGTCGATATCTCGTCGGGTCATCTGAGGTCGTGTGCGCTCCCATGCGATAGGTGATGGCTTCGATGAACACTGGACCGCTGCCGGTGCGGACCCGTTCCAATGCCCAACGCGTCACTGCGAGACCAGCCAGGACGTCGTTGCCATCGATGCGGACCGCCGGCATGCCGTATCCGGCCGCGCGCTGCGCGAACGGGACTACGGTCTGCCGATTGATGGGCTCGGAGATCGCCCAGCCGTTGTTCTGGCAGAAGAACACGACCGGAGCAGACTCCACGGTCGCGAACACCATCGCCTCGTGAACATCTCCTTCACTGCCTGCTCCATCGCCGTAGTAGGCGATGACCGCATCATCGGAACCATCGCGCTGAATCCCCATGGCGTAGCCCACCGCATGAAGGGTCTGGCTGCCGAGCACGATGGTGAAAAGTCCGAAGCCATGCTCCTGCGGGTTCCACCCGCCATGCGTCGTGCCTCGGTAGAGCCCGAGCAGTCCAAGAGGATCGACCCCGCGGGACCAGGCAACGGCCGATTCGCGATAGGTCGGGAAGGCGAAGTCGCCCACCCGCATCGCATGAGCTGAACCAACCTGACCCCCCTCCTGGCCCAGGCATGAGGACCACAAGCCGAGTTCGCCAGTGCGCTGGAGCGCCGTGGCCTCCGTGTCGACGCGGCGTGCCATGACCATGTCCCGATGCATGGTCCGGAAGAGTTCGGCGTCGATCTCAAGGGGAAACATCGAGTGAGGATGGAATCCACCCTCGGGGTCGAGCAGGCGGATGGGGTCCTCCCATCCGGGAATCGTGTCGTGGGTCATCGTGAGACCTCTCTGGGACGATGGTTCGGCCTGGGTCGTCAGGCACTGCCTCCATCCTGGCATCGTCCGATCCCTGGAATAGGGCAGACTGCCTACATGGACTCCTCCGGCGCTGAACCCACCCGAGTTTTCCTGCTCGACGACCACGAGATCGTGCGTCGTGGGCTCGCCGACCTGCTCAATCTTGAGGACGACCTCGATGTCGTCGGCGAGGCTGGAACCGTGGTCGAGGCGATCCAGCGCATCCCCGCTGTCCGACCGGATGTCGCGGTTCTCGACGTGCGGCTGCCCGATGGCAGTGGCGTGGAGGTCTGTCGCGAGATCCGCGATTCCCTGCCGGATGTGAAGTGCCTCATGCTCACCTCGTATGCCGATGACGAGGCTCTCTTCGATGCGATCATGGCGGGGGCATCGGGATATGTGCTCAAGGAGATCAGGGGCAATGACCTAGTTGATGCCATCCGACAGGTGGCCCTGGGGCGGTCGCTGCTCGACCCGATCGCCACGCAGCGCGTGCTGGACCGACTGCGCAAGGGCGCCCAGCATGACGAGCGGCTGGACTCACTCACCGATCAGGAGTCGAAGATCCTCGACCTCATCGGCGAGGGCCTGACGAATCGGCAGATCGGCGAGCGGATGCACCTCGCGGAGAAGACGGTGAAGAACTACGTCTCGAGTCTGCT
>CAZVCZ010000012.1:6666-19623 GCA_964626275.1 uncultured Bifidobacteriaceae bacterium
GTCGACGCTCGTGCATGCTTTGCGGCATTCGTCAGAGCCTCACGCAGGACAGCGATCGCATGATCGGTCAGCATCGGGTTCATCACTGAATCGACTGGGCCGACAAATCGAACTGAAGGCGAAAAGCCAAGCAGCGCAGCTGACTGGGATACCTCGCGAAGCACCAGTCCGCGGGCTGATTCGGTTCCGAGATCGACGGGCTCATGCAGGGCGAAGATGGTCTGCCGAATCTCCTTGATGGTTTCATCGAGTTCATCGATCGCCCGGCTGACGCGCTCCCGCGCGACATCAGGAATGTCATCACTGCGCAAGGTTCCCTGCAGCATCATCCCGGTGGCAAACAGGCGCTGAATCACCAGGTCGTGTAGGTCGCGAGCGATCCGATCGCGATCCTCGTACACCGCAAGTCGTTCCTGTTCGCTTCGGGTGATAGCCAGGGTGACCGTCACCGCGACCTGACTCGCGAACTCTCGGGCCAGTTCGACCGCCTCATTCGAGATCGCCTGGACCGGATCGATCCAGCCAAGCACGATCGCGCCATGGATCCGATCAGGAGTGCCGACCGGCAGTGTCACCGAGTGCACGCAGCCCGCGGGCATCCGATCGTCCCCCCGGTCCACCACGACCACCGCGTCCGCACCCGTGATCTGGCGCGCTTGCTCCGCCGCCGCCAGCATGACCTCGTCAGCGGACGCTCCCGTGAAGACCACCGAGTCGACATCGGCGATCGCCTGCTGCCAACGACCACGCAACCTGGTGTGCTCGAACAGACGGGCATTCTCGATCGCGACGGCGGCCGCGGCAGCGAGGGCTGTGACGGTCTCCTCGTCCTCGACGCTGAACCTGCTGGCGCCCCTCTTCTCGGTGAGATAGAGGTTGCCGAACACACGCCCGCGGACTCGAACCGGCACTCCGAGGAAGGACCTCATCGGAGGGTGGCCCTCGGGGAATCCCGCGGAGGACGGGTGCGAGGTGAGGTCGTCGATCCGGATCGGCAGTGGGTGGTCGACGAGAAGCCCGAGCACACCCTTCCCCGTGGGCGGCGGCCCAATCGTGGCCACCGTGTCGGGATCCATTCCCACGTGGATGAAATCGGAGACCCGACCATCATCATCGACCACCCCCAGCGCTCCATAGGAGGCATCGGAGAGGTCGACGGCCGCCGTCACGATCCGCCGCAGGGTGGAACGCAGTTCAAGGCCTGCCGCAACCGCGACGACAGCGGAGAAAAGTCCCGAATCGCTTCGGCCACCCTCCGCCGAGCCCGGGACCGCCATGCTCCCATTGTGCACCCGGGTTCCCCCATCCACTCACCGGTCGCGGATGCGCACCCGGCCAATTCCGGTCAGACTCAATGGCATGACTGCTGCGCTGCGAAGAGTTGCCGCCATCGTGCTCGGCCTGTTCCTCGCCGGGAGCCTGCTCCCGGCGACAGCCTCCGCCCACCAGCCAGTCAACCTCGATTCCTCCGACCGATCCCCGGCCAGAGGACCACTCCTTCTCGACGGCACCGTCTCCTTCGCGGTCTACGCCCCAATGGCCGTGCAGAAGGCCAAGCGAGGCTTCCGCTTCCGAATGTCCGCGGGCCAACCACTGCGCATGCAGGTGCTCATCACCGACACCGCCCCCGCGAACCGCCTGAAGGGTCGGGAGTTGCCGGTCGTCACGCTGATCAGTCCTTCCGGTAAGAAGACCAAACTGAAGCCGCGGGAACGCACGCCGTTCTATGAGCCGTATTCAGGTACGAGCTACCTCTACTTGAGCCGCTACTCCGCCACAGCTGAGTCAGGTACGTACCGCGTGTGGGTGAAATCGCGCACGAACACCGCCGTGCGCGCTGTCGTCGCCGTGGGCTACCGCGAGGTTCCCGGGCAGGTGCGCGACTAACGCCGGATCGACGTCCCTGCGGGAATCGATGCGGTGAGTTCCGCCAAATCCGCGCGGTCACGCTCGATCGACCATCGCTCGGCATACCAACCACCGCGGGCGAGCAATTCCTCATGTGTTCCCGCGGCCGCCACCTCGCCGGAGATGAGCACCACGATCCGATCCACCTGATCGAGATCGATGAGTCGATGGGTGATGAGCAGGGTGGTCGATTCCCGCGTCACCTCCACCATCACCTCGGTCAACGCATCCGCGGTTGCCGGGTCGAGATGCTCGGTCGGTTCATCGAGAACCATCACCGGTCGTCGGGCGAGGAGAAGTCGAGCGAGGGCGAGCCGCTGACGTTCACCACCGGACATGGTGACACCACCAGCCCCCAACTCCTCGGCCAGGCCGTGCGGCTGAGCCTCCAACCAGCCGAGCAATCCCACCCGCGCGAGCACGTCTCGAAGTTGGTCATCATCGGCGTCGGCGTCACCGAGGCGTAGGTTCGCCGCAATGGTCGTGTCGAAGATGTGCGCCTCCTGGGTCAGCATCGTGACCTGGGCCCGAAGGTCATCTCCGGTGACCTCACTGATCTCGCGACCACCGATGGTCGCGTGACCCTCATAGGCGAGGAAGCCGAGGAGGACAGCGGCCAGGGTCGACTTTCCTGCGCCGCTCGGTCCGACGATCGCCACAGTCTCGCCCGGCTCAACCCTCAGGTCGATCCCATGCAGGGTGTCCGGGGTGTCCGGCGCCCAGCGCGCGACGAGATCACGCACATGGATCCCGAAGGGCGCCACTAGCGGGCCCATTGGATGCTCTGGATCGGTGACGGGAAGCGGAGCCTCGACGACATCGGCAACCCGGGCAGCGGATGCACGGACGCGCTGCCAGGCCAACGCCGATGAAGGAAGAGTGGACAGCAGGTCGTAAGCAGCGAGCGGGACAAGGGCAACCACTGCCAACCACACGGGAGCCAACCTGCCCTCTGTCACCGCGGGCATCGCCAGCGCCAGGGACCCCACCACCGCAGCTCCCTGGACCAGGATGCCCACGCCCGCCGCGAGACCCAGCCCGGCAGACTCCCGTCGCGCGACAGCCGTCAATTCGTCGTCGTGTTCACGGATTCGCCGTAGCGCCGCCCCCGTGGCACCGAACGCGAGCAGGTCCCCACTACCGGTCAGGCTCGACACGACACTGCTGGACAATTCCCCTCGCACCGGTGCCAATCTTGCCTCTGCTCGGGCTGCGATACGAGCCACGATCCACGGAATGACAGTGAGACCCAGCATCAGCGCGATCGCTGTCGCGACCCCCGCGCCGGGGTTCAGCCAAAGCAGGAACGCCACCGTGCCAAAGGACACCAGGATCGCCTGCACCCACGGCAGGACCACGCGTAATGGAAGATCCATCGCGGTGTCCACATCCGCCACCAGGCGCGACAGCAGATCGCCGCGCGTGAACCGAGCCAGTCCCACCGGAGCCAGCCGCTCGAGACGCGCATAGACACTCACCCTCAGTCGAGTGAGACCTCGGAATGCCGCATCATGACCGACCAGCCGCTCGGCATATCGAAACACCGATCGGGACAGTGCGAAGGTGCGAACGAGTACGGCTGCGACACCGAGGGACAGCACGGGCGGCATCTCGGCGGCATAGGAGATCAACCAGCCAGAGGTACCCAGCAGCGCGACCGCGCTCGCTGACGCGATGAAACCGAAGAATGCAGCGAGAGCGAGCCGGCCTCGTTCGGCCCGCATCGCCGACCACATCTGACGCGTCGGGGAACTCACCAGCCGCTCCCCGTGAGGGTGCCTCGTGTGCCTCGAGACGCCGCCTGTTCAGCATCGATCAGTTCGCGCTCGATCGGAGTCGGCGTTGCTGCGCCGCCCTGCGAGTCCACATGCACGATCACATCGGCAATCTCGATCAGGGCAGGTCGGTGCGCGACGACGACGACTGCGACTCCGCGATCCGCCGCGGCTCGAAGGGCGGCCACCACCGCGCTCTCGCTCACTCCGTCGAGGGCCGCCGTCGGCTCATCGAGTAGTAGTAGATCGACATCGCGGATGAGCGCACGAGCCAGCGCCACACGGCGCACCTGGCCCGAGGAAAGGCCGGCTCCCGACTCCCCGACCACCGTGCGAATGCCCTGCGGGAGCGCTTCGATCTCAGCGAGCACCCCGGCTGAAGCGAGAGCGTCGCGCACCTGATCGATGGCGGCATCAGGCCGGCCTAGCCGGACCGCATCGAGCACCGTCACAGCCGCTGCGGCTTCAGGGGCGATCAGATGAGGCTCCTGGGGAACCCATCCCACGCGGGTGCGCCAATGTGCGGGATCGAGATCCTCTAGTTCGACCTCACGCCCGGCGCCGATGATCCGGACATGACCAGCGGTCGGTGGAATGAAGCCGAGGAGCAGTCGCAGCAGAGTGGACTTACCACCCCCGCTGGCGCCCACGATCGCGGTGACCTCCCCCGGCTCGATCACCAGGCTCGTGGTCTGCAGGGCCGGCCTGTCTCGCCCCGGATAGGTCACCGAGACGGCCTCGCAGTGCACCGCGGGACGCGGTGGGATCTGGGTTCCGTCACCTTTCGATGGCAAAGGCTGCTCGAGCAGGGTGAAGACCTCATCGGCGGCACCGAGTCCCTCAGCCGCAGCATGGAAATGCTGACCCACCATGCGTAACGGGAGATAGGCCTCCGGGGCAAGGATCAAGATGAACAGAGCAGTCGAGAACGCGATTCCACCTTCGACCAGCCGGACACCGATCGTGACAGCGACCAGGGCGACCGACAGACTCGCCAAGAGCTCGAGGGCAAACGAGGAGAGGAAAGAGATCCGCAAGACTCCCATCGTCGTGCTGCGGTATCGATCACCGATGTCGTTGATGGCCTGAGCCTGGCGCTTCGCTCGTCCGAGGACCTTCAACGTGGGAAGCCCAGCGATGAGATCGAGGAAGTGTCCACTCAATCTCGACAGTGTTCGCCACTGCCGATCCACCCGGGCACGGGTGTACATCCCGATCAGGACCATGAAGACCACGATGAGGGGGAGGGTGATGGCGATGATCAACGCGCTGATCAGATCGAATCCGATGACCGTGGCAATGATCGCGATCGGGACGATCACCGCAAGGAACACCTGCGGGAGATATCGGGCGTAGTAGGAATCGAGTGCGTCTATTCCGCGGGTCACGAGTGTCGCCACACGCCCGGGATCCGAGCCAGCGGGTCCGGTCGGCCCCAACTCGAGGATGTGCTGCAGAGCCGCCGTACGCAGTTCCGACTTCGCCCGGGCAGCCGTACGATAGGCCGCTGCTTCGCCCACCCAGGCCACCACCGATCGGAGCGCGATCACACCCGCGAGCCCGAGCAGCACGGGAAGTGTCGTCGCGAGATCAGCCCGACCCTCGGCGACATCGACGATCGCGGTGGACAACAGGCGAGCCGAGATGATCACCAATCCGGCCATGACCGCGCCGAGAACCACGGAGAGGATCACGAACCCCCGGGTGCTGCGGGCATAGCGCAACAGGCGTGGATCCAACGGCTTCACAGCGTCATCCTGTCACGCAGAGCGGGGTGGCACCGGTCCCCCCGGAGGGTGCCACCCCGCGATCTGGGCCGCGCCAAAAGTCCGGCGCGGAATCGTTCGAATCTACCCGAAACGAGTCGCTATCCGCGTGCTGATTCGGTAAAGCGATCATCAGCTCGCCCCGAGACAGGCTGCGGCGGGATCATCGAGGTCGAGATCCGCTTGCGGAACACCCAATAGGTCCACCCCTGGTAGATCAACACGATCGGGGTCATGATTACTGCGACCCAGGTCATGATGGTCAAGGTGTATTCCTGGCTGGACGCGTTGTCGACGGTCAGGTTGTAGGCCGCATCGATCGAGGACACCATCACGTTCGGGAAGAGACCGACGAACAGCGAGGCGACCGCAAGGGCGATGGTGCCCGAACTGAAGATGAAGGCCCAACCATCGCGTCGCTTCAACGTCATGCCCAGGGCGGCGAGGAAGAACACCGCGGCCACGAGCACCATGGGCAGCGTGATGGCGACGCGGCCGGAGAACGCCTGCGCCCACAGGAGCGCGGCAACCGCGACAACGGCTGCAGCCAGGCCCACCTTCAGGGCCGCACCACGCGCTGCCTCGTGCATCTCGCCCCGAGTCTTGAGGGCGAGGAAGATCGCGCCATGGGTGGTGAACACCAGCAGGGTCATGACTCCCAGGAGCAGGGCGAACGGGTTGAGCAGGTCGAAGAACGAACCGGTGTAGTTCAGGTCATTCGCCGTCCCTGTGGGAAGGGTCGTCTCGATGGGTGAGATCGGGGACCCACCGACCACATTGCCAAAGGCCACACCGAACAGAAGCGCCGGGAGCGCCGAGCCGACGAAGATCGCTCGATCCCAATTCGCGCGCCAGCGCGCCGAGTCGCGCTTGCCGCGATACTCGAACGCCACACCGCGAATGATGAGCGCGAACAGCACCAGGAACAGGGCCAGATAGAAGCCACTGAACATCGTGGCGTACCAGAGAGGGAAGGCGGCGAAGGTCGCGCCGCCAGCAACGAGCAGCCATACCTCGTTGCCGTCCCACACGGGGCCGACGGTGTTGATCATGACGCGGCGACGCAGATCGTCCTTTCCAAGGAAGGGAAGGAGCACCCCCACACCCTGATCGAATCCATCGAGGATGAAGTACCCCACCCACAGCACTGCGATGAGGATGAACCAGATCGTGACCAGATCCATGACGTGATTCCTTTTCTCTCTCGCGCGCTACTCAGTAGGCGAAGTACAGCTGCTTGTCGTCATCCTCGGCCTGGGCTGCCTCGACAGCATCGGCATAAGGATCGGAGTTGAGCTCCTCTGGCTCGGGTGCACCCTTGGCGATGTAGTGCAGCAGCAGCTTCACTTCGATAATCGCCAGGACGAGATAGACCAGGGTGAACCCGATCATCGTGATCCACACTTCCGTTGCCGTCACCAGAGGTGACACAGCATCGGCTGTCGTTTGTTCGCCGAAGACGATCCACGGCTGCCGGCCCATCTCGGTGAAGATCCAGCCGAAGCTGTTGCCCAAGAGCGGGCCGAGCACCACGAGTGTGGCTGCTATCGCGAATGGTTTCGCCAGCCGGTCATCGGTCGGTGCTCGAGCACCTCGGTAGCGCCAGAGCGCCCACACGGCGAACAGCAGACTGACGAGGCCTAGCCCGATCATCAAGCGGAAGGACCAGTAACTGACCGGAACGTAGGGGACGTAATTGACATCCTCGCCGAACTTCTCACTGAACTGGGCGTCGTACTGCGCCTGAAGGTCATTGATGCCCTCGACCGTGCCGTCGAATGATCCAGTCGCGAGGAAAGACAGCAGGCCGGGCACGCACATGATGCAGTCAGCGCTACCGCCGTTGATTTCACCGAGGCTCAGCACAGAGAATGGAGCACCGGTCTCCGTCTCGTACAACCCTTCAGCGGCCGCCATCTTCATCGGCTGCTGCTCCACCATCAACTTGGAGAAGAAGTCGCCGCTGATCGACAGTCCGATCGCGGAGATGGCCATCACGACGGCGGCGGCCTTCATGGCCGGGCGGAAAATCTCGACTTGGCGGCCCTTGACCATCTTCCAGCCGGCGATGCCGATGATCGCCGCACCTGCCGTGAGGAACGCACCGAAGATCGTGTGTACGAAGGCGAGCACCGCGGTGTTCTGGAAGAGCACCTGACCGATATCGGTCAGCACCGCCCGACCTGTCGTGTCATCGATGATGTAACCGACCGGGTGCTGCATCCACGCGTTGGCCGCGAGGATGAAGTAGGCGGACACCAGCGTGCCGAAAGCAGCAGCCCAGATCGTCGCCAGATGCAGCTTCTTCGGCAGTCGATCCCAACCGAAGATCCACAATCCGAGGAACGTGGATTCGAGGAAGAACGCCAGCAAGCCCTCCATCGCCAGCGGGGCTCCGAACACGTCACCGACGAAGCGGCTGTAAACGCTCCAGTTCATGCCGAACTGGAACTCCTGGACGATGCCCGTCACCACGCCCATAGCGAAGTTGATGAGGAAGAGCTTCCCGAAGAACTTCGTCAACTGCAGATACTTCACGTTGCCAGTACGCACCCAGGCGGTCTGGAAGGCCGCCACGAAGAACGCCCCGCCGATGGTGAGCGGGACGAAGAGGAAGTGGTACACGGTCGTGATGCCGAACTGCCAACGCGCAAGATCTAGGGCTTCCATGGGCCCCAGCATCCTCCGCTCGGAAGCACGGCACCCGCGTCATCAGTCCGGATTCACCGGGACTTTGGTCCCGATTCACCTCATCTGTTCAGGCAAAGGGCGCCGGACCTCAGCCAACTTCCAGAATCCCACCTGTTGAGCGAGTTCCGGCCGGGCTTAGAGTTCGCTCGCCATGGTCACCGCCCCCACCGCCCCCACCTCGAGTCGTGCCACGACTCGGATCTGGCTTGCCCTCCTCATCGTCTACATCGTCTGGGGCTCGACCTATATCGCCATCGGTCTCATGATCGAGTCGCTGCCGGGCTTGACCGGGGGCGGGATCAGGTTCATCCTCGCCGCGATGGCGATGGCCGGCATCATCACGGTCACCCGCGGCCCACGGACCCTCCGCGTCGAGCGACGGGAATTCGGCGCCTCAGCCCTCATCGGTGTGATGCTCCTCGCAGTC
Source organism: uncultured Bifidobacteriaceae bacterium (assembly GCA_964626275.1). Taxonomy (GTDB): domain Bacteria; phylum Actinomycetota; class Actinomycetes; order S36-B12; family S36-B12; genus M55B157. Next base: position 15,234 of record CAZVCZ010000012.1, read on the forward strand.
GGCATCGGAACGGTGTCCGTCGCCGCCGAGCACATTCCGACCAGCATCGCCGCCCTGATCGTCGCCACCATCCCGTTGTGGGTGGTGGTGTATCGCCTCGCTTCTGGCGACCGCCCCCGACCACTGACGATCGTGGGGGTCATCGTTGGTCTCGGCGGACTCGGCGTGATCCTGCTTCCCGGCGGTTCGGTGGAACCTGAGAGCGGACCCGCGGTGGGTGGCACGGCCATCGTCGCCGCGTCCATCGCCATCATGATCTCCAGCGCACTCTGGGCGCTCGGCTCCTGGCTGTCGCCACGCCTGCCCATCCCCCGCAACACCCTGGTCCACACGACCTACCAGATGCTCGTTGCCGGCATCGTGTTGTTGATCGCCGGACGAGTGCGTGGGGAAGTGATCGACGTCAGCGCCATCACCCTGCCCTCCTGGCTGGGTCTGGCCTATCTGGTCGTCTTCGGTTCGCTCATCGCCTACACCGCCTTCACCTGGTTAGTCGGCCACGCGCCCCTCTCCCTGGTCGCGACGTACGCCTACGTCAACCCCGCGATCGCGGTCATGCTCGGCGTCCTCATCTTCGGCGAAGCGATCTCCAGCGACGTCATCACCGGAGTCCTGTTCGTTCTCGGCGGAGTCGTCTTGGTCGTGAGTGGTGAGCGGGTCAGGCGTCAACCGATCACGGGCGCAAGCACCGGAGGGACATAGGTCGATCGTGCGTCCGAGCCGTCGGTCGGCGGCAGGATCGACGGTGGTGTCCCACCCGGTGTGGGGTAATACATGCGGAGCATCACCCGAATGTCCGTAGACAACTGCTGTCCCGGATACCACTGCTCATACAGCGCAGTCGACGGCGTAGGAATCCAATTCGAGGCGGGGGCATCGGCCGGCAATTCCGGCCCAATCCACAGCGTCAATGATCCGTCGTCGTTGAATTCAAGATCACCCGAGGCGATCTGCTGCGAGCCCAACTGGGAGACCGGCTGGACCATGCCCCACTGTGGCAGGGAAGCGGAGCCCGGATCCGCGATATCGGCTACCGGGCCGGCAGAGCCACTGTTCTGGATCGGAACTCCGCCATCGGAGATGTCCTGTGACCATGACGTTGACACGCTGATGGTCTGCGTCCCGTCCGGAAGAGTCACGGGCGCATCGGTGAGGTAGTAGACCGTGCCGGATTGGAGACCGATGGCATCGGCTCCCGTGCCGAAGACCACGGGTGTGCTCGCAGCGAGTAGGCCCCAGTCAGCCGGTTCCACGGTGATCGTGTTCGCTTCTGCGTCAACCGAGACGATGTTCGTGTCGATACGGGTGTAGTGGTCGTTGAGCACCGCAGCCTGCGGGAGGAACGGGGCCGAGGACTGCGTCGTGTCCGGTTGATAGACCGAGATGGCCCAGAACCCTGCTGTGCTCCCGTCAGCATCGGTCACCATCGGCGGGATAGTGCCGATCGCCGGAAGTCCGGAGGTTGACTCCTGCGCGGTGAAGGTGACCGAGTAGGTGGTGTCGCCATCCAGTTGGCTCGTGCCATCGGCGGTATTGAGAACCGGATAGACGGCATCGGCGGGGACATTCGCTGATCCACCGAGAACGACGACGGATGCACGCACGAGATAACCCAGCGAATTATTGGTGTAGGTCCCGATCATCGTGTTGTCATAGGTCCAGTAGTTGTCCTCCGCGGATGGCGTTCCCCCCGCAGCGGCCTTCGCGACTCGCTGCATTCCGCGCTGAAAGCCCTTCTGGAAGGCCGCGAGCTGCTTCGGCCCCCACTCCTCGGGGAGAGTGAAACCCTGCTCGGTCAACCCAATCTTGGCGAAGCGCTTGAGCTCGCCGTTCTGATCGAAGGAGGGGACGATGTATCGCTTCTTGGCCCCGTACTGCGGCACGATCCACTCGGGGATGTTGTCCAGTCGCTTCCCCGACAGGCCGATCTTGCCCTTCGGCGGGGGACTCATCTGCAGGGAGACTCCCGCCTGCTCGAAGAATTCCGTCGCGTCGGTGGGGGCATTCCGATAGGCCTCTGCCTCGTCGATCTGCTCCTGTGTAGGTGTGTAGACATAACTGGCAGGAGGAACCGGCGCATTGCCATTCGCCTGGAATTCCGCCAGGGAGTTCAAGAAGAACTGCTTGACAACGTTCTCGTACACACTGGCGGTCGAGGCTGGAGAGTTCGCGTCAGCGAGCGCATCGGCTCGCACGCGGACGACCAGCCAGTTCAGCATCGTGTCGCTTGCCACCACGGCGTAGCGGTATCCACCGATGGTGGCGTAGTTGCGCCCCGCGTAGTCCGATTCGGGACTCACCAGTAGGTAGGACGTGGCTGTGGCAGAGGGAGTTGTGCGGTTTCCCATCGAGGCGATCGTGTTGATGAAGGAATCGAGGTAGTTGACGACGAAGTAGTTGCCCTCTGACGGTGGGATCGTGAGGACGAACTCATCGGCGCTGTTGAAGTCGATGAAACCGTTGACATACATCACCGACGAGTCACCGGCATTGCTGCCCGAGTTGTTCCACGCGGCTGCGTTCTGACCGTACTTGAGTTCATTCACCGGCGCGTTGATGTATTCGTTGTACTTTGCGAACCGGTAGACGAACTCCGGCGCGAGAGCCCACACAGTCGCCTGGGTCGTCAGGGTTCGGATTTGCTTCGTGGACATGGTGATGGCATCCGCGGCCACCACACTTGCGGCTCCCGCGCGATCGACTGGGTCCTGCGCTGTCGCTGGGGATGTCATGCCGAGGAGCGCGAGACCGGCAGCCGCTCCGGTCATGACGAGAGCACGCGTGATCATCGGGAATCCCGCCAGGCTCCCGCGACCTGCAGAAAGCGTGAATTGGCCTCACCCTCGGCGACGGTCACCCGGACCCCCTCGTCGGCGAAGGGGCGGACGGTCAATCCCTCGGCTTCGCAGACCTGCGCAAAGGGAACGGCATCGGCTCCTAGCCGCAGCCAGACGAAGTTCGCCTGCTGCTCATCGACCTTCCATCCCTGCGCACGCAGCGCTTCGACCATCGACATCCGCTCATCGATAATCCTGCCGACCCGTTCAAGGAGTTCCGCCTCGAGTGACAGAGACACAAGAGCGGCTTCCTCCGCAATGGTTGAGATACCGAAGGGCAGCGCCAACTTGCGGAGCGCTTCCGCCACGGGTTCATGGGCGATCGCGAATCCCACACGAAGCGCAGCCAGCCCGTATGCCTTGGAGAAGGTTCGCAGGACCACGATGTTGGGTCGATCCCGATAGATCGTCAGTCCGTCCGGCACCTCAGGGTCATTGACGAACTCCGCATACGCCTCGTCGAGGACCACGAGCACGTCTTGCGGGATGCGGTCCAAGAATCGCTCGAGTTCCTCTCGCCGAACCACCTGCCCGGTTGGGTTATTCGGATTGCAGACGAACATCAACCGGGTCCGCTCGGTCACTGCCGCAGCCATGGCGTCCAGATCATGGCTCTCATCCGGCAGCAGGGGCACCTGAACACTCGTGGCTCCGGCGATCTGCGTCCAGATCGGGTAGGCCTCGAAAGACCGCCAGGCGTAGATGACCTCATCGCCCGGGTCCGCGACTGCATCAACGAGCTGTCCGCACAACGCCACGCTTCCCGTGCCCAAGGCGATGTGCTCGGCGGGAATATCGAAGCGTTCGGAAAGGGCCTCGACAAGTCTTCGGGAGAACGGATCGGGATAGCGGTTCATCTCACCAGCCGCGCGCACCACCGCCTCGATCACCCCCGGAAGCGGCGGATAGGGATTTTCGTTCGAGGAGATCTTGTACGACTTGAGGTCATGCCGCGGGACAGGGCGCTGACCAGCCTTATAGGCGGGCAGTCCGTTCAGCGCGGGACGCAGTCTGGGTGTCGTCATGATGGGAGAAGCCTAGGACGAGATGCGACTCACGGCCTCCTCGAACAAGGTGGTGTGCAGGTCGACATCGGCAGCGGTGGTGTCAGGGCACATCAGGGCCATGTTGTGAAACGGCGTCATGAGGACTCCTCGATTCGCCATGAACAGGTGGAGGTACTCCTCGATATCGTCATCATGGGCCGCCGCGGACTGCGATCCGGTGCGCGGGGCGGGCTGCGCAAATCGGTATTCCGCTCGAGCGCCCAACTGGCTGACCGACCACGGGACGTCATGCCTGTCGAGGACAGACTGGACACCCTTCGCGAACCGGGTGCCCAGCGCGATCATGTGCTCGAAGGCCGCATCGGTGAGAACCTCACCAAGAGTCGCGCGCATCGCTGCCACCGAGAGCGCGTTGCCGGCCAGTGTTCCTCCTACGCCACCGACGTCGATCAGGTCAGCATCGGGATGGCCTTCAACAGCATTGGCGAGCTCCTGACTGATGCCGTAGGCACCTGAAGGCACGCCCCCACCGATGCTCTTGCCGAT
>CAZVCZ010000012.1:19633-25672 GCA_964626275.1 uncultured Bifidobacteriaceae bacterium
CCACGATGTCAGGTCGCAGATCCCACGCGCGGGTGCAACCGCCAGGACCAGCCGAGATCGTGTGGGTCTCGTCGATGAGCAGCAGCGTCCCGTGGCGATCGCATGCCTCTCGCAGCTGCTCGAGGAAGCCGGGTTCGGGAAGCACGATGCCGATGTTCGTCAGCGCAGGCTCGGCGATCACCACCGCGACATCTCCATGAGCCAGTGCGTGCTCCACCGAATCGATGTCGTTGAATTCCGCCACGCGGGTCGTCAACTCAATGGGAACGGGAGCTCCCACGTTCCCTTCACGCAACCGAGCCTGACCCTCATCACCGGTGATGACGAAGGTCTCGTCTACCGAGCCGTGGTAGCAGTAGGAGAAGGCCAGGACCTTGTCTCGCCCGGTCAGCATGCGCGCGAGCCGCAGCGCCCAGCGATTCGCATCCGTTGCGGTGAGCGCGAAAGACCACAGCGGCAGCCCGAATCGTCGGGCGAGGTCAGCGGCAACCCACTCGGCCTCGGCGGTCGGCATCATGGCGGTGATTCCACCCTCGACCTGGATGCGCTGGCGAACCGCCTCCACTGTGGGCACGGGCGAGTGCCCCGCCATGGCACCGGTGTCGCCGAGCGCAAAGTCGACATACTCGTGACCGTCGACGTCAGTGATGCGATTGCCGCGCGCTGTCGCCAGATAGAGCGGGTAGCCGCCCGACCATTTGTTCATCCAGGTCATGGGCACGCGCCCGAAGAGGTGGTCGGCAGCGTCGAACAATTCCCGTGACCGAGGCGTGCGCTCCGCATAGGTGGCCCGCTCAGCGGCCAACTGCGACTCAAGCAAGTGACGATCGATCATGCCCGTGTCCCTCCTGTCACGCCCCGACGGCGCGGAGCAGACAGTAGCGCGACGACAACGGAGAGGAACTCGACTCCTGCTGCCGCGACGAGCATCCATCGCCAGCCAGCGAAGGTCAAGGCTCCGGCGATCACGGACCCCACCGCGAACGCCCCGGTCCTGAGGGATGCGGATGCGACAAACACCATGCCACGAGCTTCGGTCGGAGCTTCACGATCACGAACCCGGAAGATGCTGGTCAACTGACTCGCCTGGACCATCCCGAAGAGCAGCGCGAAGACCGCCGCCACCCAGAAGGCCGGTGAAAAGGACATCGCCACAAGCAGGATGCCGAGGAGCACCGTTGCTCCAAGTGCGACCGTGCCCGGCCCTCGCCAAGCAATGGGCCGCCGGGCGAGAACTGCCGTTCCTAACAGTGCTCCGATCGCAATCACGGTCAACAGGAAGACACCCACCCCGGCATCCCCACCGAGTTGCTCACCGAGAAGCGGCGTCGCGATGATGATGAAGGCGATTGCCGCAAAGCTGATCGTGCCGATGATTGTGTTCCGGCGCAGCGAAAGGGAACGCACCATCACCCGGACGTGGCGAAGAGTGCGCCCCATTGGCTCCGGGGGACTCGAGGTCGTCTCGCTCCGAGCGGGGATGGGGACGAACGGGAGGATCACAGCGGCAAACACGAAGATCAAAGCGACGACCTCAAGGCTGATCGCACCCGGGAAACTCGCGTCGATCACGAAAGCAGCGCCCACCAATGCGGGTCCGGTCACCTCCGCGACGTTGTAGGTCCCGACGTCGACGGCATACACCCGGGCAGCTGGCATATCGGGCACGATGCGGCGCACCTGGCCGCTCCACGCACCGACCATGACCGGCTGGGCAAGACCGGTGAGGCCGGAAACCACGAGCAGGAGCCCGATCGGCCACGTGCCGATTCCGAAGGCCAGCACCATCGACCCCACCGCGAGCACCACGAGACCGAAGAGGAATCCCTGGCGTGGGCGCCCCATTCGGTCGATGAAGGCTCCGACCACCGGACCGACGATCGCGCCGACTGCCGAGACAGATGCCACGAGGAGGGACCCATCTGCCGGGGACTCTCCCGCCCCGATGACGGCGAGAACAATGGCCGATGGCATGGCGACGGTCGCGGCTCGACCGAGGGCACCTACCCCGGCATACAGAGCCAGCCGACGAGCGGGTGACCCAGGCAGCGACCCGGCAGCAGCAGGCGGTGTTGAGTCCTCAGCGGATGCGGGCACTCCCCGCACGTTAGACCGGTCCACACTGGCTGCACTCCTCACCCCCATGGGGGGCGAGACACAATCGTGACAAGAACGAACCGACTCGGCACACGAGTGCGCTCCGGACGTGACGAACCCCGGGGTTCAATCGGCACACCAGCAGGTACCGATCCCACCGGATCGTGCCGGCCCCACCACTCCCACGAGGAGGACTCATGAACGCGTCAACCCCTTCGGGCTATCAGCCGACGTTCAGCCTGGCCGAACTCGATCGCCTCGAGCTCCACCTGGCCGAGCCCGAGCAGGGTGCAACCTGGTGGGTCGAATTGGCTGGCCACCTCGATCGTCTCGATGACGGGCTTGCCCTGCATCGCGCCGATGTCGAAGGTCCCGGGGGCCTGCACGCCCAGGTCCTCGCCGATGCCCCCCGGGTCGCACCCGCGGTGGCGCGACTGGAGATCGAGCACGATCGGCTGTCCAGCCAGATTCGCGATGTCCGGCTGCGCGTGGGGGCGATCTCCGGAGATCCCGAAGCCGTGCCGGAAGCGATCGAGTCGACCCGCGACCTCCTCGCGCGCCTGCGGCGCCATCAGTCCGATGCCGACGACCTGGTCCATGAGGCCTATCGCGTGGACATCGGCGGCGAATAGGTCGGCACTGCCTGGCTCGACTTGATCACCCCATACCCCTAGGGGTATGCTTCGAATGTCCGGTCATTGCGGTTCCACCGTCTGGAGGGAACCGAATCCACGAAGGAGTCATCTGCGATGTGCAGTCCCGCCCCGTGCCATTCCTGCGGCAAGGTCACCTGGACCGGCTGTGGCGCCCACGTCGACGAAGTGATGTCCCAGGTCGCTGTGGAACGTCGCTGCACCTGCCGCTGATCTGACCCCGGTCGCACATCCTCCGACCGGTCCGTGACCAAAGTCTCTGGTCGCGTTCATCCCCTCGTGCCTAGCATCACTGTTCATCGCATCGAAGGGAAGCACTATGCAACGTCTCACCGGCCGGGTTGCCATCATCACCGGTGCCGCCAGCGGAATCGGTGCGGCCACCGCGCATCGCCTCGCGAATGAAGGCGCCACCGTCGTCCTCACCGACATCAACGACGATGCCGGAGCCGAGGCGGCGGCCCACCTCGTTGAGCAGGGTGCCACCGCGGTGTTCCTCCATCACGACGTCGCGAACGCCGAGGAGTGGCAGCGTGTCATCGACACGGTCGTCGAACAGTTCGGGCGGCTCGACATCCTCGTGAACAACGCCGGAATGGGCGACATCGTCGATATCGATTCAGCGACCCTCGAGGACTGGGATCGCACGATCTCCATCGATCAGACGAGCATCTTCCTCGGTATGAAACTCGCCGCTGCCCACCTCAAGGCCTCCGGGCATGGCTCCGTCATCAATATCTCGTCGATCTTCGGCATCTCCGGGGGTTTCGGGACGTCACCTGCCTACCACGCAGCCAAGGGGGCAGTGCGCACTCTGACGAAGAACGTGGCCCTGCTGTGGGCGCAACAGGGCGTGCGAGTCAACTCGATCCATCCAGGGTTCATCGACACACCCATCCTCGACGAGGTCCGTGGCACACCCTTCGAGCAGGTCATGCTGGACATGACACCGATGGGACGACTCGGTCGACCGGAGGAGATCGCCGCAGCAGTCGCGTACCTCGCCAGCGACGACGCCGCCTTCGTCACGGGGAGCGAACTCGTCGTCGACGGTGGTTACCTAGCCCGCTGATCCCTGCGGGGCCAACAGCGAGGGGGCAACAAGCTCGAGCTGCTCGAGCGCTTCGGTGTCGACGGAGTAGTAGGACCACGTTCCACGGCGCTCGCGCGTCACGAAACCGGCGTCACTCAGGATGCGTAGGTGATGACTCACGGTTGGCTGGCTCAGTCCCAGCGGACCGGTGAGATCGCAGACGCATGCCTCGCGTGACGCTGCCGAGCGCAAGAGCGAAATCAGTTGGAGGCGAGCCGGATCGGCGAGAGCCTTCAAACGTCGGGCGAGTTCCTCTGCCCGATCACGATCCATCGGAGGATCGAGCGGAGTGGTGTCACACCGAGGCTCGGTCATCCCGCTCCCCTCCGTTCGCTTCGACATACGCCGACGCTATCTTGGGAGAACCTTAGAACTCCCGGATTTCGCGATCTCGCGGGGACACCGCCCCACTCACGGTCCGATCCTGTCATGGCAGACCAATGACATGACGAGGAAAGGGACACACAGCAGATGCGACGCACGAGCCGATGGGCACTAGCCGGAGCCACCCTCGCCGCCGGATTGACGGGAGTGGTCAGCGCCCCCGCTGTTTTCGCGCACGGAACGATGAGCGACCCGGGATCACGGATCTGGGAGTGCTTCTACGGCGATCGCAGCGCACCACTGTGTGCCGAAGCCTGGGAATCGAACTCCCAGGCCCTCTACGACTGGAATGAGATCAACCAGGGCGCGGTCGCAGGCGCCCACCGCTCACTCATCCCCGATGGCCAACTCTGCAGCGCGGGGCGAGAGAAGTACGCCGCCTTCGATGTGCCCTCCACCGAATGGGCCGCGACTAACCTCGCACCGGATGAGGATGGTCTCTACACCCTCACCTGGACCTCGAGTGCTCCCCACGCCACCGAGTACTTCCGTGTCTATCTCACGAACGCCGACTTCGATGTGACCCAGCCGCTGCGCTGGGAAGATCTCGAACTCGTACACGACACGGGAGCACTTCCCCGCGAGGCCACCACCACGATGCGCGTGGCTCTGCCCGAGCGAGACGGCCGTCACATCCTCTACACCGTGTGGCAGCGCAGTGACTCACCCGAGGCGTTCTATGCCTGCTCCGATGTGACGATCGATGGCGAGGGCGCAGCGCCCGCGCCAGCACCACTGCCCGAGCCCACCCCGGCGCCTGCTCCCGAGCCGGTGCCAGCTCCGGAACCAGCGCCGATGCCGATGCCCATGCCGGAACCAGGTGACGATCACGACCACTCCGGTGGAGTCACCGAGGGTGTCATGGCGATGACTCGGATCACCAGCGACTGGGGCAGCGGCTACTGCGCCGACGTCGCCGTCAGCACCGAGTCGGCGAGCGACAAGCACTGGCGCGTCACCCTTCCCGATGACGTCGAGATCTCCAGCCTGTGGAACGGCACGAGCACTGTCCAACCTGACGGAAGCCTGTCCGTCGAGGGCGCCGCATGGAACCACATGGTGCGCGCCGGTTCCCCGACCAGCTTCGGTTACTGCGCCAGCCGCACGGCACCTGCCCCGACGCCTGCACCCGCGCCCACTCCGGCACCCGCTCCGACGCCCGAGCCCGCGCCGGCACCCGCGCCTTCCCCGGCGGGTCTCGCGACGGAACTCATCGTCGACTCGACCTGGGGCACCGGTGCCTGCTACACCGTCGCCGTGCGCAATGACTCACCCGACGCCGTCGCTGACTGGGCGATCGAGATGCAGCTTCCTTCCGGAACTGAGTTGACCTCCACCTGGAGCGGGACAGTCACAAGCGAGGCTGATCGGATCACCGTGACCGCACCTGCCTGGGGCGGAACCATTCCAGCCGGCGGCACAGTCACTCACTTCGGCTTCTGCACGAGCGGAACTGGGCTGCCGGTGATCTCCCCGGTCGGGTAGTCCCACCGCACTGGTCCCAGTTACGGTGTCGGGTATGACCGAATCGGCCGACCTGTGCGCGCGCCTGGGCTTCGCCGCATCCCGACCGAACCGTGCGCAGTTCGGCATGCAGCGACTCGGGATGACCAAGGCCGGCAGTTGGGTCTTCCAGCGCACGCTCTATCGGATCGATCGTCCGCTGTACAGATGGAGCCGGGGACGCATCACCGTTCCGGGAACGGCGACGGGCCTGCCGGTCATCCTGCTCACCACAACCGGCGCGAAGTCGGGAGTGGCCCGAACCATGCCAGTCGCGGGAATTCCCGATCGAGATGTAGATCCGCGCGA
>CAZVCZ010000013.1:0-23173 GCA_964626275.1 uncultured Bifidobacteriaceae bacterium
CCTGCTGCCCGATGAGCAGCGGTTCGAATACACCAACCCGGGTCGTTCCCCCGGCGAGTCCGGTATCAACTTCGGCGGGACCGCGGCCGATGTCGCCGGCCGCATCGAGAACTACCGCGAGGCCTATGAGAAGGGCCACGAGATCGGCACCCACTTCGGTGGCCACTACTGCCAGACGAACACCGGCAGCGTCGTGAACTTCTCGCAGGCCGACTGGGATTCCGAGGTCAGCCAGGCCGAGCGGTTCATCGACGACTGGGCGGCGAACACCGGTACGAGCGCGCCTGACCCGCTGCCGTTCAACGGCAGCGTCTACAAGGGCGGGCGCACCCCGTGCCTCGAGGGGGACCGCGCGGCGATGTATCCCGCGTTCGTCGATCACGGCTTCACCTACGACGCCTCCAACACCGGGTACTTCCAGTGGCCGGCGAAGAACTCATATGGACTGTGGGACTTCCCGCTGCCGACTCTGAAGGTCGGCGACACCGGCCGCTCGGCGATCGCGATGGACTACAACATCTACTACCAGGCCTCGAATGGCCAGACGAACATCACCGATCCGGGGGAGTGCGCTGAGATCCAGCGGATCTCCTACGACACGCTGATGAATGCGACGAAGGCCGCCTACAACGGCACCCGCGCGCCGCTGATCTGGGGCATGCACTGGAGCCCGTATGCCTGCGGTGCGTTCATCGAGGCGACGCAAGCGTTCGTTCGTGACGCGACAGCGACGATGCCTGACGTGCAGTTCGTGACCTTCGATCAACTTGCCCAGTGGCTCGACGCGCAGGATCCCGCGGTGCTCGCAGCACTCCAGGCCCAGGGCCCCCAGATCTACTAACCAAATTCCGCAATTTTCAGCACTTTCTCACCCCTAAGGAGTTGCGGAGTTCGGCTCTTTCACCGCACTCCGGCATGCTGGTCACCGTGCCCGTCGATGCCCGCCGCGATCCCCTCGCTGCCCTCGCCGACGTCTCCGGTGTCCGCGAGGCATGTCAGCAGGCCCGCGACGAGATCGACCGGATGCTGTGGGACCGCGATGTCCGGGCTCGCGCTGGCGAGATCGCCGTCGAATCCCGAGTGCAGGGGGCTCGGGCGTCCGCTGCGCTCGAGGGTGCGGAGGTGTCGCTCGCCGCGATGCGGGCCGGCATCGCCGAGGAGGATTCGCCGGTAGGGCGAGCTGTCGCGGCCGCCGTCGCGGTCACTGCCGCCGTGCCGAGCCAGGTCGACACCTTCGGGCGAGCGCCCCTGCAGGTCATCGCCCACCTGCATGTGTTGGCGACCCGCGGATTCGCCGCCGATGATGATCGGGGACGCCCTCGCGCCGATGAGACCGTCGTCGATCCCCTCCACATCGGTGCCCTGCCCAGCGTCCGCGACATTTCCCCCCGGCTGGATGCGCTCGCCACTGTCCTCACCCGGCCCACGGAGGCGCCCGCGGTGCTCGTCGCGGCCATCGCGCATGGAGAGTTGCTCGCGCTGCGCCCCTTCACCTGGGGATCAGGTCTCATCGCGCGCGCGACTGTGCGCTGTGTCCTCGCCGCCCGTGGTGTCGACCCCGATCTGCTCGGAGCGCCCGAACTCGGGATGCTCGCCGCGGGACGGCCGTCCTATGTCAAAGCACTGCGCGGCTACATCAGTGGTGAACCCGGGGGTATGGCGGAGTGGATCATCTGGAATGCGCGGGCGATCGCGGTGTCGAATCAGACAGTGTGAACCTGAGTCGACGCGTCCTGTGAGCGGCGAAGACGTCTGTTCTGCAGCGCATTCCACATCACCGTGCTGATCGCGGTGAGCCAGGTGACGAGCAGCACGGAGTAGGTGGTCCACCACATCAGCGGGCTGGCATCGAATGCGGCGAGCAGGATGCGCGCGTTGAGCAGCGCGATCACTCCGCCGACGATGACGCCGAGCACACGCGGGTTGAGGTGTCGCACGACAGCGGCAGCGAAGGGTGCGGCGATCGCGCCGCCGATGAGGAGTGCTGCGACATAGCCGAGATCGAGGCCGGAGAGCCCCAGGCCGAGCAGGAAACCAGCCGTTGCGCTGAGCGCGACGATGAACTCCGCTGCGCTCACCGTCCCGATGACGCGGCGTGGTTCGAGCCGACCGTCGGCTAGCAGGACCGGAGTCGTCACCGGCCCCCAACCACCCCCACCGGTCGCATCGATGAAGCCACCGGTCAACCCCAGTGGCAGCAGCAGTCGTCGGCGGGGCCGACCGCCGCGGAGGGTGATCGCCTGACCGCGAGTGAAGCGAATAACGACGTAGATGCCTAGACAGAACAGCACGCCCCCGGCGAGCGGGCGTGCGATATCGGTGGCGAGTGCGGAGAGCACGGTGGCGCCGGCAAAGGAGCCGATGGCCCCGGGAAGCGCGATGCGGCGCACCGTCGCCCAGTCGACGTTGCCGAATCGATGGTGGGCGACCCCGGAGATAGCGGCAGTTCCGATCTTCGCCATCTGGACCGAGGCGGAGGCAAGGGCAGGAGACAGGCCCAGGGCGATGAGCAATGACGCAGATGTGACTCCGTAGCCCATGCCGAGCGAGCCGTCGACGAAAGACGCCCCCAACCCGGCGAGCGCGATGAGTACCAGCGTCGGCACGACCACCTCCCGGCACGCGATCAGATACACATAAAAGACAACAAGGAAACATGACAATAGCACGGGAGAAGGGGGACAAGCAGGGGTGGGGGGCCTGACCGGTCAGTGCCAGGCGTCGGGGTCGTCGAGCAGTCGGCGCACGCGCGCCGGGAAGGACTCGGTGATCACATCGGCCAGGGACACCGATTCGAGGATCTGGCGTTCGGCGGCGCGCAGCGCGACGAGGACCGGCTGCAACCCGGTTGCTGAACCCGCGTAGTGCAGGTTTTCCGGTCGGGTGCCCGCAACGTTCGCCAGCGCACCGTCGATGGCGCGGATCACGTCGGCCAGGCTGATCTCCTTGGCCGGGCGAGCCAGCGCCCATCCGCCCTCCGGACCGCGGCGAGCACGCACCAGCCCGGCGCGGCGCAACTCCGCCAGGATCGCCCCAAGGTAGGTGTTCGGGATGTCCTGGGCTTCCGCGATCGTGTCGGTGGCAACCAGTTCTCCCTCGGACGCCGCGAGCTCGAGGGCGGCTCGCAGGGCGTAGTCGGTTCGACCGGTCAGGCGCACGATCGTCAGGATAGGCCGCTCATCAGCCCGCGGGGACCACTAGCCTCACCGTCATGGACCATCCCGCGCGCACCGGACTGATCGGGGCGGCCTTCGCCGTCGGCCGCTCCTTCCAGCCGAACCTGCTCACCCGCAACACCGTCGACCAGGCGATCATCACGGGCGCGAGCTCGGCGAGCGCCTACGGCGTGTACGCATCGGTGGACTCGATGATCAACTCGATCGCTTCACGCTTCACCGGTCAGGAGCATCCTGGGGCTGTCGGGCGGTTCGCTGTCGCGGCCACCTTGGGGGCCGCCGGTGCAGTCGCATCGAGCATGTTGACCTGGCGCGAACACGAGCCACGCGCCCGTGCCGCCGGTCGGCTCATCGGTCAGTCGCTGGCTGCGGCGGGTATCGCGAGCATCGCCTCCACGATGACCGGGCAGCGGCATGAGGGGCGCCGCGCCGCCTTCGTCGTGGCGACGGGTGTGGGTGCGTTGTCGTGGGCCGTGACCCGACCCTGGCGAGCAGCACCGGGTTCGCTGCTGCCGGAGGACCTCGACGTCGCTCTCCACTCTCGACAGCACGGCGAGCAGCACTTCTTCGAAGACGATGTGCGAGAGGTCAAGCCGGCGATGACCGTGGGGATCGCGGCCGGTGTCGGGGTCGCGACCTATGGCCTTGCGCGGGCCGAGTCCGCGCTCACCCATGCGTCGTCGCGCTTGGCGACCTATGTCATAGGTGGGGAGCCGCAGGATCACCGCACCCTCGGGCGCATCACGGCCACCGCAGTCAGTCTCGGTGTCGCCTATGCGGCTCTCAACCGGGTCTCGGCGATGCTGACCAAGGGCGGGGACTCGATCGAGCCAGGCCACGCGACCGCGCCGACCGCTCCGGAGATCACCGGTTCCCCTGCCTCGGGATTGTCGTGGGAGAAGCAAACGCGTGAAGGGGCGCGCTGGTTGAGCATGGCGCTTCCCCCGTCATGCATCGACTCGGTCATGGGCGTCACCGGCTCGAAGCAGCCGATCCGCGTCTACTCCTCTATCGAGATCGCCGACACCGAAGCCGAGCGCGCCCAGGTACTCCTGGATGAGATTGACCGGACCAATGCGTTGCAGCGCAGCGCCTTCGCGCTGTTCTCCCCGACCGGCTCCGGCTATGTGAACTACGTCGCAACGGAGACCTTCGAATACCTGACACAGGGTGACTGCGCTTCAGCGGCGATCCAGTACTCGGTCCTTCCCTCGTCACTGTCCCTGGGCAAGGTTCCGACCGGTACCGCGCAGACGCGCATGGTGGTCGACGGGATCGTGGAACGGCTGATGGCGATGCCAGCGGAGCAGCGCCCACGCTTCTTCCTCTTCGGTGAGAGTCTCGGATCGCAGGTGAGCGAGGAGATGTTCGCCGGATCGTGGATCTACGGCCCGGCTGGCGCGGGCATCGAGGCCGCGCTGTGGATCGGCACCCCCTCCGCGACGACCTGGCGCAAGCAACTGTGGGGTGAGCGCTCGGTGGCCGATGTGCCGACGCTCGGTCCCGGTGACGCCTATCTCCCGCGCACGATCGCTGACTGGCGCGGGTTGCCGAAGGCACAACGCGACAAGGTGCGCTTCCTGCTGCTGCAGAACGGGGATGATCCGATCCCGAAGTTCGGCAGTCAAGTGCTGTGGCGGCGGCCCGATTGGCTCGGCCCGATTCGCCCGCTCGGTGCGCCGCGCGGAACGCAGTGGGTGCCCGGCGCCACATTCCTCATGACGTTCCTCGACATGCTCAACGCGCTCACGCCGACCCCCGGGATCTTCGCCGAGGGCGGCCACGACTACCGCTTCGTCCTGCCCGAGGCACTGTCGACGACATGGCGACTCGAGGCGACCGATGAGCAGACGGCGCGGATGAACAAGGCATTGCGCGAGAGGGAATTGGCCTGGGAGTTGCACCGGGATCGTGCCGCTGCGCTCGCCAAGCCCGCGGCTGAGCAGGCTGAGGCGATGTCGAAGGTGCTGGCGACGGCGACCAAATACACCGGTCGCGATATCGACACCGAGGAGTTGGCGGCGATCATCACCAAGGGTCTGCAGCCCACCGGCGACTGACACTCATTCGCTCGACGCAGATTCCCATGCCGCGTCGATCCGGTCCCACTCCGGCGGGATGAGCCCCTCGATCATCGGCCCGTCCCGGAACCATGGATTCGGTGCGACGACCGGGGTGCGGGGATCGTTCATCCAGGCGGCCCACCAGCCGAAGGTCGAGTTCGCGATGACATGCCCCGCTCCGTGGCTCATCACCCACATCTCCTCGGCCGCACCGCTCGAGCCGGTGATGACCTCCCCGTCGACGAGGTGTTCCGCGGCGGCTGGATCGTCGGAGAACACCCAGACCGGGCCGGTGATGCCGCGCTCGCGAAGCCGTTCGATGCCGCGGGAGTAGTAGTCCCGATCGAGCAGGCCGAAGCCTTCGACCTTCGCGTAGTCCCCGCGCCGTACGTGCACGATGATCGGTCGCTCTCGCGTGGCCCGTTGCGCGGTGGCTTCCGCCCACCCGCTCCTGTTCTTCAGCGCCGGCCGACGCGGCATCCCGAAGTCCAGGGCGGTGCTCGTGAGCTTCCATGACTGGAAGTACCCGCGCAGTTTCGTTCCCGCCGGGAGGGTGAGGACGGCCGGATCATGGCCCACGACGGTGGATTCGTGGACGCCCATCGCCCGACCGATCGCGGGTACGTCGCGAATCAGCTTCGCAGCGGCGCGACTCGGCAACCGACCTGGTGTCGACCAGGTTCGCTTTTCGGGCAGCCAACGGCCCGGGAGATCGAAGTCGAGGATTGCGATGCCGTGATCGGTGATGCCGTGGCGGGTGTGGGAGAGGTCGAGGCGAAGTTCGGTGCCCCGCATCCCGGCGAGCGCGGCGCCGGCGGCATAACCGAAGAGTTGGTTGCCGAGGCCGCCGATGAGGCGCACGGTGATCGGCCGGGACATGCCCGCGAACCTACCCTGTGATCGGGGTGAGGGGACTAGCCTGCGACGCATGGCGACTGACACCGCATCGACTCCGGCACGCAAGCGACACGTCTGGGCGTGGGTCCTCGGGACGATTGGCGTGGTCATCCTGCTGTTGCTTGCCACGGCGGTGTCCTTCGGCCAATACACCGTGAAGCGCTCGTGGCCTCAGCTCGCCGGCACGATCGAACTCAGTGGGCTGAGCGCTCCGGTCGACGTGCTGCGCGACGAGCGGGGGATCCCGACGATCTATGCCGACTCGGTCTCGGACCTGATGTTCGCGCAGGGGTTCGTGCATGCCCAGGACCGCTTCTACGAGATGGACGTGCGCCGTCACATCACCGCGGGACGGTTATCGGAGATGTTCGGTGATGGGCAGGTACAGACCGACGCGTTCCTGCGCACCCTGGGGTGGCGCCGTGTGGCGGAGCAGGAACTCGGGCTCCTCGATGCACGATCGACCGAGATCCTGGCGGCGTACAGCGCGGGCGTGAACGCCTACCTCGCCGATCGTTCCCCGGCCGACATCAGCCTCGAATATTCCGTGCTCGGCCTGATCAATCCGTCGTATGAGATCGAGCCGTGGGGGCCGGCTGACTCGGTCGCGTGGCTGAAGGCGCTGGCCTGGGATCTGCGCGGCAACATGACAGACGAGATCTACCGAACCATCATGGCCGCGTCCGTCGGAGTCGAGCGGACCGAGGAACTCTTCCCGCCCTATCCCTATGGAGCGCATCAGCCGATCGTGCTGGGCGGAGGGGTGCAGGACGGGAAATTCATTCCGGATCCGAGTGCGGGTCCGGCAAGGCCGGAACTGTTCTCCTCGACCGCGGCGAGCGAGCAGGTGGTGTCGGTGCTCACCGATGTGTTGAGGGCGAGTGCTGGATTGTCGGAGGTGCTCGGCCCCGATGGTCGCGGAATCGGTTCGAACTCCTGGGCGGTCGACGGTGACCTCACCGCAACAGGTGCGCCGATCCTCGCGAATGACCCGCACCTAGCTCCTGCGATGCCGAGCCTGTGGTACCAGGCGAATCTGCGCTGCCGCACGGTGACGCCCGATTGCGACTACGACGTTGGCGGCTGGACGATGGCAGGACTACCGGGTGTGTTCATCGGCCATACGAGCACCTTCGCGTGGGGTTTCACCAACACCGGCCCCGACGTCACCGACCTGGTGCTGCACAAGGTCGAGGGCGACACCTACCTCGTCGACGGTGAGGCAGTTCCGTTCACGACTCGCACCGAGGTGATCGAGGTGGCCGGTGGTGATCCCGTGACAATCACGGTGCGCGAGACCGCGGACGGCCCGATCATCTCCGGAGTGCTCGAGGATCCCGATGTGTATGCGGTGGTTGGCGCAGAGGCGCCGGTTCCCGCGCCGGGTGAGACGGGGAACGTCGATCCGCAGCCTGACCGTGGTTCGGGTTATGCGGTCGCGCTGCGATGGACGGCGCTGACCCCGGGAACGACCTTCGATGCGACGCACAAGCTGAATACGGCGACCAACTTCGAGCAGTTCCGCGAGGCGGCCAAGTTCCTCGAAGTGCCGGCGCAGAACCTGCTGTACGCCGATGTCAACGGCACGATCGCCTATCAGATGCCCGGCCGTGTCCCGATCCGCAACGGCTACGACGGCAAGTGGCCGGTTCCGGGGTGGAGCAGCGATTTCGCTTGGGACGGCTACATTCCCTTCGAAGCGCTGCCCTATGTCGAAAATCCCGACAGTGGCTTCATCGTGACGGCGAACCAGGCGGTCATCGGGCCAGACTACGAGTACTTCATCACCGATGACTGGTCCTACGGCGCCCGCAGTCAGCGGATCGTCGACATGATCACCTCGCGCATCGACGCCGGGGAGGCCTTCACCGTCGAGGCGATGCAAGACATGCAGATGGACTCGCAGAACGCGCTCGCTACCTTCCTTTTGCCGCGACTCGACGAGACTGGCGTGTCGAATGACGCCCTGTCGTTGTTCGACGGCTGGAATTTCGAGCAGACCATCGACTCTGCGCCGGCGGCGTACTTCAACGCGATCTGGGGCCAGATGGTCAATCGCATGTTCAACTCCCATATCGACACCGAGCTGACGACCACGAGTGGTGACGACCAGTTCTGGGAGGTCATCGAGCGGATCTGGGATGACCCGACGAACGCGTGGTGGGACGACCCGACGACGACTGAAGTCGAGGACCGTAACGCGATGATGCAGGTCAGCGTCGATGCGGCGGTGGAGGAGTTGAGCGGGCTGCAGGGATCGGATCCGAATGGTTGGCGCTGGGGTGGGCTGCACACCCTGCTGCTGCAGAATGGCACGCTGGGAGCCAGTGGGATCGCACCGATCGAGGCGCTGTTCAACCGGGGACCGATCGAGGTCGCCGGCGGGAGCGCGGCGGTGAATGCCAACGGCTGGGTGCCGAGCGAGGGTTTCGAGGTCTACTGGGTGGCGAGCATGCGCCAGGTGGTGGATCTGGCGAACCTCGACGCCTCGACCTGGGTGAACCTGACGGGCAACTCCGGGCACGCCTACGCCCCGACCTATGCCGATCAGGTCACCGCGTGGCAGACCGGCGAGCAGTTCGCCTGGCCGTGGAGCCCCGCGGCCGTCGAGCAGGCGGCCACGGACACCCTCGTACTCACTCCCTCAAGCTGAACTCCGCAACTTTTCGCACTTTTCCGCCCCTAGGGAGTTGCGGAGTTTGGTTCAGGTGAGGGTTACTCGGGGGGATTTCCCTACCCTCCACTTGTCTCGCGCGATCAGTCCAGGTTTGGTGGTGGCGTGCCCCAGTTGCACCACTGACAACCTGACGCCTCCATCGGAAGGATCCACCATGCGCCGCGCCCTCGTCTCCCTCGCCGCTACTGCCGGACTCGCTGCCGCCGCCCTCATGGGTGCGCCCGCTGCATCGGCCAACACGTACTCAGACACCGCCGAGGGCTTGTTCGAAACCTGGGCCGAAACGCTGGCGGCGAGCGAATGCGGGGATGGGGCGGCGATGGGGGATCTGTATCGCCGTGGCGGTGTGTTGCTCGCGACCTTCGATCCGATCGTGCGCGGTCGCGACGACATCACCGAGTACTTCGACGGACTGTCCTGCCTTGAGGACCTGCAGGTCGAGCTCGACACGTGGCGCGCCGGTGGATCCGGCCACCTCGTCTGGGCGACCGGGCTCTACACGTTCTCCTATACCGAGGAGGGCGAGACGGTTGAGGTTCCCGCGCGCTACACCTACGTGTGGAAGGCGAACCGCAAGGGCACCTATCGCATCGTCACGCATCACTCGTCAGTGACGCCGTAGCGAGCAGCCGAACTCCGCAACACCCTAGGGGCGAAAAAGTGCTGATCGTTGCGGAGTTGGGCTCGGGGCGCTCGATCGGGGATCGACTCTGAGGGCGGGTTATCATCGGCGTATGCCCGCCACCGGGCGGGCCACCCGCTTCCTTGCCGCAGCCTCGGCTGCCCTGCTCGCCATCGGTCTCGCCTCGACGAGTGCCAATGCCCTCCCGGTCATCCCCGTCGAGGACAAGGGCGTCGACGTCCCGCTCACCACGCGCGAAGACTCCCATCAGCCCGACATCGTGGTCATCTACACCGATGACCAGCGCAAGGGCTCCGAGAAGCTCATGCCCCAGGTCAAGAAGCTCCTCATCAACCAGGGCGTGAGTTTCACTGACGCCCACACGCCCACCTCGACCTGCTGTCCGTCTCGGGTGTCGCTGCTCACCGGCCGGCTTGCGAGTGACACCGGCGTCTGGACCAACTGGCCTCCCTACGGTGGGTTCGAAGCGTTCATGACCGAGATCGGCGACTCCGACACGATCGCGACGAGACTGAGCGATGCGGGGTACCGCACTGCTCTGGTCGGCAAGTACCTCAACGGATACGCGAAATCATCGACCCGTGAGGAATACGCCGGTTCGGCGGACTACATCCCACCGGGTTGGGATCAGTGGTTCACCTTCGGTGGTCCGGCGCGAGTGGCGAATCCGGAGAACTCGGCCTACTACGACTACTGGACGATGAGCAGTGTCGATGGCTCGCGGCCCACCTTCCGGTATCACGGCGAGAACCCCGAGGACTACTCCACGCGAGTGTTCGGTTCGATGGCGGTCGACGTCGTTGAGTCCGCGCCGAAGGATCAGCCGCTGTTCATGCTGTTCACCCCCAACGCTCCGCATTCGAAGTACACACCTGATCCGAAATACAAGAAGGCAGTAGTCCCGGATTCCAAGAACGTCGCCGGATTCAATGACGTGAGTGGCAAGCCGAAGTGGATCCAAAGGCGCGATCCCGTGAAGGAATCGGCAGCCCGAAATGTCCGCAAGAACCAGATGCGCACGCTGATGAGTGTCGATGATGTCGTCACTGATCTTGTGAGCGCCCTGGAAGAGCGCGGGACGTTGTCCAACACGCTCCTAGTGTTCGCCTCCGACAACGGATACACGTGGGGAGAGTTCCGACTCCTAGGAACGAAGAACTACCCCTATTCGACACGGATCCCGTTGATCATGCGTTGGGATGACGGTGGTTTCACCGGAGGTGTGCGAGACCAGCGCCTGTCGGCGAACATCGACATCACACGTACGGCGCTTGCTGCTGCTGGGGCAGACACATCGGGTCTTGGTGATGCCCTCGACCTGACGGACCCGAAAGCAATGCGGAAGCACCTGTCGATCGCCGCGTGGCGAAACCGCGGTAAGTCTCAAACGCGGATGGCGTCGTACTGTGCGGTGCGAACGCGAAACTGGTTGTTCGTGCGATACAACAAGAACCGCTTCGAAGAGTTGTATGACGTGCGCCGTGATCCGAACATGCTCGTCAACCTGATCGATGATGCATCCGTGCAGTTGCAGCGCAATGCGCTTCGCGATGTGACACAACAGACTTGCGACCCTGCTCCACCTGAATTCTCCTGGACGAAATAGCCTGAGGGACATGTCGGCGTCCGCACTTTCCACGCACTACGCTCGTAGTAGCCAGGTGAGTAGGGACCAATCCGTCTGGCAACCCGGAGACCCTGTCCTGCCCGCCATCTACATCGGTCATGGCGCCCCTCCGCTGCTTGATGACGAACGATGGATGGCCGAGTTGTTCGACTGGGTGATCCGGATGCCGAAGCCGACGGGGATCTTGATCGTGAGCGCCCACTGGGAAGCCGCGCCGCTCATGATCACCTCCCCCACGAAGGGCACTCCGCTCGTCTATGACTTCTCTGGCTTCGATCAGCGGTTCTATGAGATGTCATACGTGTCGCCGGATGCGACCGCGCTGGCAGAGCGGGTGGCCGGTCTGATGCCCGACACCGAACCGCTGCATGTCAGCACCCGACGTGGCCTCGACCACGGGGCATGGGTTCCGCTGACCGCGATGTTCCCCCTGGCCGATGTGCCGGTGTTGCAGGTGAGCCTGCCCACGCATGATCCGCTGCGACTCATGCAGATCGGCGAGCGGCTTCGCGAACTGCGGGCCGAAGGAGTGTTGATCATCGGGTCGGGATTCCTCACCCACGGGCTGCCCTACTTGACGCCGGAGAACTGGCGTAACCCTGACGCAGCACCCCCGGCCTGGTCGGTGGAGTTCGATGCGTGGGCGGCGGAGGCGCTCGTGACGGGGAACATCGAGGAGCTGCTGGGCTACACGAACCGTGCACCCGCGCTGCATTTCGCCCACCCCACGGTGGAGCATCTGAGCCCGATCTTCGTGACTCTGGGCGCCGCGAGCGATCCCACTCAGCCGGTCGAGACCGTGATCGACGGCTACTTCATGGGCCTGACCAAGCGGTCCATCGAGGTCGCCTGAGCGCGACGTAACCAAACTCCGCAACTCCCCAGGGGCGAAAAAGTGCTGATAGTTGCGGAGTTGGGTTCGGTTTTGATTATCGGGGGTAATGACCTATGCTAAGTAACTATGCCGTCCGCCCATGAGCTCCAAGTCGCTGTCATGCGACTGGCTCGTCGGCTGCGCGCCGAGCGGGGCGATCACGGCCTCACCCTCACCCAACTCGCGGTCCTCGCGACCCTGTCGCGCCACGGGCAGATGTCCCCCAGCGACCTTGCCTCGCACGAGCGGGTCCAACCCCCCTCGATGACCCGCACCATCAACGGTCTCGTCGATCTCGGCCTCGTCGAGCGATCCCCCGACCCCGATGACGGTCGCCAGGTGCGCGTCGATCTCACCGACGAGGGGCGCACGCTGCTCGCCCAGGACCGCGCCCAGCGGGAGGAATGGCTCAGCCGCCAAATGGCCGACCTCACTCCCGAGGAGCGCGCGACGATGAAGAAGGCGGCGAGCATCCTCGACCGGCTGGCGAGTTCATGAGCCCCACCTTCAAGGCCCTGTCGAATGGGCAGTATCGGCGCTACCTGATCGCGCAACTGTCCACCGGCATCGGCTTCTGGATGATGCGCCTGGCCCAGGACTGGATCGTGCTGGACCTCACCGACGGGTCGGGAATCGCGGTCGGCATCGCCACCGCGCTTCAGTTCATCCCGTTCCTCATCATCACCCCCTGGGCCGGGGTTCTCGCTGACCGGTTCTCTCGCCGCGCGCTGATGATCACTGCCCACATCGGCTTGACCGTCACCTCGCTCATCCTGCTGTTCGCCCTGCTGTTCGGCTTCGCTTCGCTGCCGGTCGTGTTCGCCCTCGCCGCACTGACCGGCGCCATGGCATCCCTCGACATGCCCGCACGTCAGGCGATGGTCGGTGACATCGTTGGTGATGACTCCCTGGTGAATGCGGTCGCGTTGAACGCGGTCGCCTTCAACCTGGCTCGCATCTCCGGTCCGGCGATCGCCGGTGTCCTTATTGCCGGCACCGGTGTCCCCGTTGTGATCGGCGCGATTGCGGCCATGTTCGCCACCGCGCTGGCGGCGCTCACCAGCCTCCAGCCACGTCGATCGTCGAGCAAGGCGGGTCAACCGCGCGCGACCTTCCGTGAAGGCTTGGCGTTCCTGTGGTCGCGCCCAGATCTGATCTTCATCCTCGGCACCGTGTTCGGTGTCGCCCTGTTCGCCCTGAACTCCCAGTTGACCACCGCGCTCATGGCAACCGCGGAATTCGGTGGCAACGCCGCCTCACTCGGGATCCTGTCGACCTTCCTCGCCATCGGTTCGCTGGTTGGCTCGCTGCTGGCCGCCCGACGCGTCGTCGTCCGATTGCGGTTGGTGATCATCGCTGCGGTCGCTTTCGGCGCGGCCACCTTGCTGTCCGGCCTCATGCCGACGTGGAGCCTGTTCGCCCTCGTCCTTCCACTGTGCGGGATCACCGCGATGACCTTCACCACCGCCGCGCAGTCCTATCTGCAGCTCGGCACCCCCGATCGGCTACGCGGTCGTGTCATGGGCCTGTACACGATGCTGTTCTTCGCCGGCACCCCCGTGGGCGCGCCGCTCATCGGCTGGCTGTCGGATCTCTTCGGGCCTCGGATCGGCCTGGTCGGTGGAGGCATCGGCGCCCTACTCTCGGTCGCCGCAATGACGTGGTGGCTCGCCCGTCGCCGTAGGATTCCCGGACGCAGGATGTTGGCGATTCCCCGACGATTCCCCGATCCCGCCGTTACATCCGCGGGTGCCACGGGCGACACTGAGGTGAGCAGCAGTCCATCGAGTTGAGGAGCACCGTGATCAAAGCTGTGATCGCCGGTGTTGCGGCCGTCCTCCTCGGTGGCAGCCTCGCTCTTGTCGATAGTGGAAGTTCATCGGTGGCGATGGCGCAGCCCGAATCCGGACCGGTCGCGCGAGGTCTCATCGTGCGCACCGACCCGGGGATATCGAGCCTGATCACGACGCGTTCCGCGGCTCGAGCGGTCGTCGGGGCGGCGGCCAGCCCGACGCCAGTGTCGGGCTCCACCTCGCTCATTGAGTTCGACAGCGACCTGCCGCTCGAGCAAGCGCAGCGGCTCGCCGAAGAACTCAGCGCACAACCCGGCATCGTCTGGGCCGAACCCGATGTCCTGCTCACCCCCGCCGAGGCAGTGTTCCCGAACGACCCCCTGTTCGACGAGCAGTGGTACCTCTGGGACAGCGATGACACGGCGGGCGGTTTCTCGGTGCGCGCGCCGCAGGTCTGGGGTGCCACAACGGGTGACGACAGTGTTGTCGTCGCCGTCATCGACACAGGCGTCGCCGATCATCCCGACCTGGCCGGAACCGTGCGGCCCGGCTATGACTTCGTATCGAACATCCCCATGGCCAATGATGGTGACTCCTGGGATCCCAACCCCGCCGATCCCGGTGACTGGGTGTCCTCGGCCGACATCGCGTCAGGTGAGTTCCCGTCTAGTTGCGTATCCACGAGCAATTCCTCCTGGCATGGCACGCATGTCGCGGGTATCGCTGCAGCCGTGCAAGACAACGACTACGGAATCAGCGGCGCTGCGCCGGGTGTCACGATCCTCAATGTTCGCGCCCTGGGCAAGTGCGGCGGCTTCCTCTCGGATATCGCCGCGGCTGTGCGCTGGGCGGTGGGCGATGTCGTGCTCGACCGCAACACCGGAGTCCCGCTTCCGGTGAATCCGACTCCCGCGTCGGTGGTGAACCTGTCCCTGGGTGGAACCGCGAGTTGCAGCACGGCCATGAGCGAGGCGGTGTCCATCGCCACAGATCGTGGAGCGCTCGTGATCGCTGCGGCGGGCAACTCCAGCGCCCCTCTCGGGGAATACGTCCCCGCGAACTGCCCCGGTGTGCTCAGCGTGGTCGCCACCGACCGTGATGGTGCTCGAGCGTCGTATTCCAACTACGGAACAGACGCTGATCCCGCGAGCATCGCAGCCCCCGGCGGCGGAACCATCTCAGCGATTCTCGCGACCGACAACACTGGCCGGCAAGGTCCCGAGCAGCCCGACTTCGGCTCCAAGCGCGGAACGTCGATGGCGACGCCGCTCGTCTCGGCTGCTGCTGCCCTGCTGTACAGCGTCGGACTCGACTCGCCGGACACCGTGCGGTCGCGACTTCTCGAATCGGTCCAACCGTTTCCCAATAACGTGGGATCCCCCTGCACGCTCACCGAGTGCGGGACAGGCATCGTCGACTTCGGTCGGCTGGTCGACTCGATCACCATCACCGGTGAGCGCGGTGTCGTGCGCGACCGACCGGGGGTGCTCGTCGACGGCACGACGTTCGGGTTGCCGGAGGGGATGATCCTCACTCCGTATTACAAGTTCCCCGGCCAGACCTCCTACAGCCCGGGGACCGGGGTGCGCACCGTCAGCATCGTCGAAGGCATCCGTGGCGAGTTCACCTGGCAGCGGCGCACCGGCAAGAAGATCTACGTCTACTTCCGGGCCGAGAACGGCGAGCGCTCGAACCGGATCATCTTCCCCCCGAAATAGCCTCGTCTCCCTCCCCGAAACGCCGACCACCCCCACCGCAGTGCGGCAGGGGTGGTCGGGTTAGTGCGTGTTGGCTACCGGGCTTTGACTAGCCAGAGCAAGGCTGGGAGTAGTCGTAGGCCTCGGCTGTCGGTCCGAGGTAGCCGTTGACGATCGTCTTGATGCCCAGGGGCGAAGCCTCATCGGGCACGTTGATCGTCACCGAGCGGTCCACCGTCTCCGGCGGGCCACCGACGATGGCGTTCGGCTGCGCACCCTCGTAGTCGACCTCGATGCCGCCGGTGACCGCGGCGCGCAGACCCTCGCGGGTCAGATCACCGCTCGCGGCGGCCTTCTCGATCGCCGCCTTGAGCGGGTACTGCCACACCCAGCCGTAGGTGTAGCCGTCATTCGTCGGGGTGACACCCTCGCCGAGCTGGGCCTTCATCGCTGTCATCGCCGGGGTATCCACTGTGCCGAAGGAGGCGGTGGTCCCGAAGTTGGTGAAGGTGGCCAGCAGGGCCGGTGCGGCTGCGGTCTGCAGCAGCAGCGGATTCCAGGTCGGAGCAGCACCGACGAACTTGCCGGTGAAGCCCGAGGCAACAGCCTTGCCGACGATCTCGGCGACCTCGCCGGGGCCGGTGCCGAGTGCGACGACATCAGCCTCGGAGGCGACGATCTGAGCGACCGCTGCGTCCTGGTTACCGGCGATGGCGTTCGGGAGCGACTCGATGAAGCCACCGAACTCCACGCCATTCGCCTCGGCCCATGCCTGGGTGCCGGCAGCGAAGTCACCACCGAAGTCTCCGGGCGGACCGACGGCGATGATCTTGGAGATCGCGCCATTGGTCTCGACGTACCAGTCCATGCCACTCATGGCCTGGATGCAGTAGGAGGCGCCGGACTCCAGGATCAGGTCGCCGTCATCGACGGGGAACTGCCATCCCGACCACCAGGAGGCAGGTGCGCCGATGACGTTGTCGGCCTCCATGTCGGGCAGGATCGCCTGGGTCTGCGGGGTGCCGAGCGTCTGGGCGAGCGCGAGGATGTTCGGCTCGATCGCGCGGTACTCCTGGCTGTGCACGGCCGGGTCGTACTTGTTGTCGCGGGTGTTCTGGGAGATGTTGATGTCGAAGCCGCCGATGCCGCCAGCCTCGTTCACCGCCTTCCAGAAGTCCGTCTGACCGGTGGTGACCTCGACCGCGAGCGGCGCGAACGGCCCCTCGGTGAGGTCGGAGAGCACCCCGAGATAGATGCACCCGTTGTCGGGGTTGATGGCTTCGGGGCAGGCTTCCTCGGTGACTCCGACGTCGAACTTCACCGATGAGCCGGTCGGGCTGGCTTCACCGCTCGTGGCGTCACCGCTGGAACCGTCATCGCTGCTGCCACCGCACGCGGCGAGCACCAGGGCGGTGGCCGCAGCGAGGGCCGCGATGGACGTAGCTGTGCGTCCTCTTCTCACGTGTCCTCCTGAACTTGGTAAGGGTCCCCGTCCCTTGAGTCATCGAGCACCGAGAGGCGTCGCTGGCACGGAGAGCGCTTTCACTCTGCCAGGTCGGAGGGGCTTCTGCCCAGGGATTGGCCGCCGTGCGCGTCGATTGTGAACGAATCGTCACCTTAGGAGGTCCCGCGCAGGGAAGCGTAACGATACGGTCACGAAGCATCCGTTTATCCGCTAGGTTGCACCGAACCGCAAAGCCTGGGAAGTTCAGATATTCGCTCTACCTGGGCGGCCCCGTCGCCTCAGGACGCCACAGCATGCCGTCGTCACCGATGGCTCGGACGAGGGGAGGGACGGTGCTCGCGGTCGAGAACCTCGAGGTCGTCTATGAGGATGTGATCCTCGTCTTGAAGGGGGTCAGCCTCCAGGTTCCAGAAGGTTCCATCGTCGCTCTGCTCGGCCCGAATGGAGCCGGCAAGACCACCGTCCTGAGGGCCATCACCGGTCTCCTCGACGTTCACCGCGGCAAGATCTCCAAGGGCCGGGTGAGTCTCGATGGTGAGGACATCCAGGGGAAGTCGGCGCCGGAGATCGTCGCCGCGGGGATCGGCCAGGTGATGGAAGGCCGGCGAATCTTCCGCGAGTTCACCGTCGATGAGAACCTGCGCGCCGGAGGGCACACCGCGACCCGGGCTCAGATCGCCGAGGGTTTGGAACGGGCCTATTCGATGTTCCCCGTGCTGGCTGAACGCCGCAAGCAGACGGCCGGCTATCTCTCGGGTGGGGAGCAGCAGATGCTCGCGATCGGCCGAGCCCTGATGTCTCAGCCGAAGTATCTGCTGCTCGATGAACCATCCCTGGGTGTGGCGCCGAAGATCATCCAGCAGTTGCGTGACCTCATCGTGCAGATCAACGAGTCGGGGACATCGGTCCTTCTCGTCGAGCAGAACGCGTCGATGGCGTTGTCGATTGCCACCCACGGATACGTGCTCGAGACCGGTCGGATCGTCATGGACAAGCCGGCCGCTCAGTTACGCGAGGACGACGACGTCAAGGAGTTCTACCTCGGTCTGCGTGGCGACGAACGCGGATCCCTGCGAGATGTGAAGCAGTACCGGCGACGCAAGAGGTGGTTGAGTTGAGCTCGATCCTGCAGGCGACGGATCTCGCGCTGTCCTTCGGCGGCACGAAAGCCCTGCGCGGTGTCAGTTTCTCGGTGAACGAGGGCGAGCTCTTCGCCGTGATCGGCCCCAACGGCGCCGGGAAGACCTCGATCTTCAATTGCATCTCCGGTGTCTACAAGCCGCAGGAAGGCAGCATCGTCTTCGCCGATCAGGAACTCGTCGGCCTGGCCCCGGAGAAGATCGCTCACCTCGGGGTGTCGCGCATGTTCCAGAACATCGAGTTGTTCGACAACCTCACCGTGCTCGACAACCTCATGCTGGGGAGGGGTAGCCACATGGACTACTCGGTCCTGTCGGCATTCCTATTCACTCCCAAGGCGCGCCGCCAGGAAGTGGCGAACCGGGCGGTGGTGGAGGACATCATCGACTTTCTCGACATCGAGAACTACCGAACCTTCCCCGTGGGGATGCTCCCCTACGGCGTGAAGAAGCGGGTGGAACTCGGGCGCGCGCTTGCGATGCAGCCGAAACTGCTGCTCCTCGATGAGCCGGTGGCGGGCATGAACGTCGAGGAAACCGAGGACATGGCTCGATTCATCCTCGATGTGCGCGCGGAGATGGGGATTTCCATGATCCTGGTCGAACACGACATGGGCCTGGTCATGGACCTCGCCGACCGGGTGCTCGTCTTGGACTTCGGCGAGCAGATCGCCCTGGGCACCCCCGCGGTCGTCCAGGCCGATCCGAACGTCATTCGCGCCTATCTGGGCGAAGAAGTGATGTGACAGCAATGACAAGCAGGATGACAACCAGGATGACGAACAGGATGACGAACCACGAGATATCGAGGGGTGAACGATGACCGCGGTAGCCGACTCCACGACCACGACATGGACGCTGCTCAAGGAGGTCCAGCGTCGCGCGACCATCGAAGGCGATGGCGTGGCGATGCGGGCGAAGCGACTCGGTGTGTGGCAGGACATCACGTGGAACGACTACGCCGAGCAGATCAGCCTGGTGGGCCATGCACTTCTCGCACTCGGCCTCGACACCGGTGACCGGGTGGCGATCCACTCGGAGAACCGACCGGAATGGCTCTTCGGTGACCTGGGCATCAACGCGATCCGCGGTATCACCGTCGGCCTCTACCCGACGAACCCGGCTCCTGAGGTCGCCTATCTGCTCGCCGACTCCGGCACCCGCGTGCTGATCGCCGAGGATCAAGAGCAGGTCGACAAGGCACTCGCCGTGGAAGACCAGTGCCCGAATCTGGAGTGGATCGTCTATCTCGAGCCGCGCGGTGTCTCCTCGATCGACCACCCGAAGTTGCTCGACTGGCAGGCGTTTATCGACCGGGGCCGTGCGCATCGTGAGGCATTCCCCGATGCGCTCGATCGCATCGCGAGAGAGGCAGAGCCAGACGACATCGTCACCCTCGTCTACACCTCGGGGACGACCGGTCCACCCAAGGGCGCGATGCTGAGCAACGCCAACGTCGAGTTCGCCAGCAGCGTCATCGTGAACGGTGGCGGACTCTATGAGCCGCCGCCGAATCCGAGCGACGTGATCTTGTCCTACCTGCCGCTGTGCCACGTCGCGGAGCGGGCCGTCACGACGTGGACGAATGCGGTGTCCGGCGCGGTCGTGCATTTCGCGGAGTCAATCGACACCGTCACCACGAACCTACGGGAGGTGCAGCCGACCCTGTTCTTCGCCGTCCCCCGCATCTGGGAGAAGCTCAAGGCCGGTGTCGAGGTCCGGATGGCAGCCGCCTCCTGGATCAAGAAGGCCAACTACATGCTCTGGATGAAGGTCGGTCGCGGCATCGCGAATTCGATGCTCGCCAACGGCGGTGAACACACGTTGTGGAGCCGAATCCGCTATGCCTTCGGCTACGTCTTCCTCTATCGCGCACTGCGCGAACGCATCGGGTTGCAAAAGGCTCGCGCCTCCGCGTCTGCCGCCGCTCCCATCTCGCCGGAGGTGCTGTTCTTCTTCTTCATGATGGGCGTGCGCATCAACGAGCTCTACGGCATGACCGAGAACAGTGCGGTGGCGACGAGCAATAAGCGCGGCCGCATCAAGCTCGGCACGGTGGGCGAGCCGCAGCCGGGAGTGGAAGTGAAGCTCGCCGAAGGCACGGGCGAGATCCTCACCCGACACCCGGGCAACTTCAAGGGCTACTGGAATAAGCCCGAAGCCACCGCCGACACGCTCGATGCGGATGGATGGCTGCACACCGGGGATGTGGGTGAGTGGGTGGACGGAAGCCACCTGAAGATCATCGACCGGATCAAGGACATCATCATCACCGCGGGTGGAAAGAACATCTCACCCTCGGAGCTGGAGAACTCCCTGAAGGCGTCCCCGTTCATCCGCGAGGCGATCGTCATCGGGGACCAGCGCCCCTACCTCACGGTCCTCGTCGGAATCGAGGAGGACACCGTCGGGGAGTGGGCGCGTGCCAAGCGCATCCCCTACACCACCTATCGGGATCTGTCCGAGCGTGAGGAAGTCCTCAAGCTGGTGCAGGGCATCATTGCCCAGACCAACGAGGCGACCGCACGAGTCGAGAACCTGCGGAAGTTCCGCATGATCACCAAGGCCCTCGATCACGAGGACGGTGATCTCACCGC
Organism: uncultured Bifidobacteriaceae bacterium; assembly: GCA_964626275.1. GTDB lineage: Bacteria > Actinomycetota > Actinomycetes > S36-B12 > S36-B12 > M55B157. The sequence continues at coordinate 20,649 of CAZVCZ010000013.1, forward strand.
GACCCAGAAGGTGAAGCGATCCGCGCTCACCAAGACGTTCGGCCCGTTGATCGACGACATGTATTCGGGAGCCGATGCTCTTCCCGGTGGCGATCAAACCGACGTCATCGTCGTCGCACGAGTCGAGGAGTGACACGTGGGTGAATTGCTCGGCTCGCTGATTCGCGGTCTGGGAATCGGCGGCGTCTATGCGATGCTCGGCGTGAGTTTCGTCATCATCTATCGCGCCACGGGCGTCGTGAACTTCGCGACACCCGCGCTGATGATCCTCGGCGCGTTCTTCACCGGTTACTTCGGCGTCAGCATCGGCCTGCCTTTCGTGGTCGCTGTCATCCTCGCGATGATCGTGCTCGCCGCGATCGGCATGTTGTCCGAACGCGTCGCGTTGCGTCCCATGGTGGGCAGACCCGCGTTCTCCGCGGCGACCGTGACCGTCGGTTTGTTCATCGTCCTGCTCATCCTCGCGGGCCGTCTGCTCGGCTCGGAACTGCTCACGGTGAACGATCCGTTCGGACTCAACACCCTGGAGTTCCTCGGCGCTCGCGTCTTCACCGTCGACATCGCCCGCCTCATCGTGGGCCTCGTCGCCATCGGCCTCGTCGGGCTCTTCCTCACCCGTTCGCGCACTGGTCTCGCGATGCGCGCCACGGCCTTCGATCAGGAGACGAGCCTGGCCCAGGGCATCAACGTCGGGCGGATGTTCGGCCTGTCCTGGGGGATCTCCGGCGCCATGGCCGCCCTCGCCGGCGCCATGCTCGTCGCCGGCACCTCGGGGGTCGAGACGACCTTCGCGCTCGTCGCCCTCAAGGCGTTGCCGGTGATCATCCTCGGCGGGCTCGATTCCATCAAGGGTTCGGTGGTTGCGGGTCTCATCATCGGCATCGCTGAGTCGCTCACCCGCACCTATCAGCCGCTGTATGCGCCGTGGCTCGGCGCGAACTTCGACGTGATCGTGCCCTACATCATCATGATCCTGGTCCTCATGATCCGGCCCTATGGCCTCTACGGCACAAAGGAGGTGGTCCGGGTATGAGCTCCGCGGCCAGCAAGTCCCGGAACACCACCCGGGGTCGTCCGAGGCTGTACACCAACTACCGCTCGGAAATGGCGATCTTCAACACCGGCGCCAAGCGACTGTGGATCGTCATCGGTTTCGTGGCCCTCGTCGTCCTGCCGTTCTTCCTCGCCCGCGATCTCGTCGCACTTGGCGCGACGGTGTTCATCTTCTCCATCGGCGGCATCGGGTTGAACCTGCTCACCGGCTACGCCGGTCAGGTGTCGCTGGCTCAAGCCTTCTTCCTCGGGGTCGGCGCCTACACCGCGGCGGTGCTCGGTGGTGAGTCCCGTGGCGATGTCATCGGCCTGGGCTGGGACATGGCGATTTGGTTACCGCTGGCCGGGCTCGTGCCCGCGATCGTGGCGGCGATCATCGCACCATTAGCCGCCCGGGTGAGAGGTCTCTATCTGGCGATCCTCACCCTCGGCCTGGTGTTCATCGGCGAGCACATCTTCAAGGAGCTCAAGCCGATCACCGGTGGTGCCGGTGTCGGCCGCGCCCCTGCGGAGCCGGTGCTCTTCGGCTTCAACCTATTCGAGAACCGCGATGTGGGCGGCATCGAGATCGACCGCTTCACGATGCTGTACTTCACCTGCCTGGTGATCTTCGTGGTCATGGCTCTGCTCGCCCGCAACTTCACCCGCTCGCGCTTTGGTCGATCCTTCGCTGCGGTTCGTGATCGTGATATCGCCGCGGAGGTCATGGGTGTCTCGCTTCTGCGCACGAAGACCCTCGCATTTGCTATCTCGGCCTTCTATGCCGGAATCGCCGGGGCCCTGCTGTCGATCATCATCGGTCGCATCTCGCCGGAGACCTGGAACTTCTTCCTCTCCATCGACTTCCTCGCAGTGATCTTCATCGGTGGCCTGGCGACGATCACCGGTTCGATCATGGGCGCGGTCTTCGTGGTCCTCCTCCCGAAGCTGGTCAATTCCCTCACCGGATTCCTGCCGATCGATCCCGGCGTCGGCCAGGGCGGCCTGCTCAACGTGTTCGAGTTGCAGACGATCATCTTCGGCGTCCTCATCATCGTGTTCCTCATCTTGGAACCACGAGGGCTCTATGGCCTGTGGCTGAGAGTGCGCAACTACTTCAAGGCGTGGCCCTTCAGCTATTAGCTGTGCTCAGGGAATTTTCTGCGATCGGAGAGACTCCGTACCCCTCGCTGGCGTAGCGTGGCCGCAGGTGCACCCGGCACCGGTCTGCGAGGTCGACAATGCTCCGCCGAGTTGTCACGATTGCTGCATCGCTTGGCGTGGTGGCCAGCTTCCTCGCCACCACTGCCGCCCAAGCGGAGCCGGACGCACAGCGGGAGCGTGCTCTCGTCGCCGATGAGGACTATTACGTGCTCTGGCAGGAGTCCGATCCCGCATACGACTGCACCGGGCTGTACTGCGAGATCATCTCCTTCAGCGCGGGTGTGCCGAAGCGTTTCCCGGATGAAGTGCGGATTGGGATCCTCATGGAT
>CAZVCZ010000014.1:0-11261 GCA_964626275.1 uncultured Bifidobacteriaceae bacterium
GGGCAAGCACGCGTGGAACCTGAATCGTCGCGGCCATTCCGCCATCGATGAAGCGGCGCCCGAGTCGCCAGCGGGTGCCGATGACGGGGATCTCCACGATGCAAGCCTGTTCAGCATCGGCACCATCGAGTGGCGATCCGGGGATGCCGGCGGCCTCTGCAGCGGTGATCCATCGGTCGACGCAGCCCTGATGTTGCTGCTGGAAGGCGACGAGGCAGAGGGTCCGTTCGGCGGGCAGATCAGCCGGCAGGGTGACCTCAAGACCACTCAGTGTCCGGCCTGCCACGTCAGGAAACTTCACAGGTCCATGCTGACATGTCTCGAAGGTCTATCGCTGCGTACAAAGTGAGCAATCCAGCTGAACTTCGCAACTCCCTAGGGGCGAAAAAGTGCGAAAAGTTGCGGAGTTGGGTTTAGGCGCGGAGGGAGCGGACGATGGTGTGGATGAGGCCGCGCCAGGCGTCGTAGTCCATCGATGTCGTGGACATGTCATTGATCAACTGGCCGAGGGTGAACGCCTGAATGAACGTGGCAAATGCGACGGGATCGACATCTGCAGCGAACCAGCCCTTGCTTTGAGCCTCGCGGAACAGATCGGCGAAGGCGGAGGTGAGCCGCTCCTGCTCTGCGCCCAGGGCTGCCTTGAAGTTTTCGTGATAGTGAGCTCGGGCGAGCATGGTGGCCCGCTCGACGCGTGACTCCACTCGCTTGGGCGACTGCACCTGCTCGTTGAGATGGTCGAGGGCGTCGAAGAACTGCTTCGAGGTGCGTGCGGAGGTGAGCATGTCCGTGATCTGGGCAAGGTCTTGGTCGACCCCCCGGGTGAATCGCCGGACGAGGGCAGCATTGATGAGATCATCGAAGTCCTCGAAGTGGTGGTACATCGAGCCCTTGGAGATCCCGGACACCTCGAGGACCTCATTGACATTCAACTGATCGATATCCCGGTCATCGAGCATCTTCACGGCGGTGTCGATGAGTCGCTCACGAGTGGGATGAGACGGGTTCCGCATCACGTCATCATCTCACGGATGCCGGTGCAGCGGCTACCCGCTCAGCGACGGTGTGCAGCAACTCCAGCCAGTCCACAGCCCACACGGCCGTGGCCAGGGAAGCCGCGATCCTCGGATCCCGCAGATCGAGGTCAGCACTGGCCCGGACGAGTGCTGTGAATGGGTCGCGATCAGGATGAACCTGCTGCGGCGCCGAGCCGGTGTCCAGCCAGTCCATCACCTCGCGCCAGGCCGCCTGGGTCCGGTCGAGCTCCGCCTGGACGACATGTGCATGGACGGGAATCACGGGCGCGGTGATGTCCGGCAGCGTGGCGATGTAGACAGCGGAGTACATCAGCACGTGCATCGAGCCGGCGACCTGCGGCCATGTTCCCTTCACCGCGTCTACATCCCGCCGCTGCACGACCGTCAGGTCGAAGGCTTCCGTCGCTCGGCGCACTACTGCGCGATCGGCGGCCCAGGTTCGACGCAGTTCACTGGCATCAACCTCGCCGAGCACTCTGTGGACTGCGAGGCTCAGGTAGTCCATCCCGGCGCCAATGGCCGCGCCGAGATCCTGTCGCAGCGCCGCAACCATTCGTGTCGGCCACATCAGCAGGCTGACCATCGCAGCCGTGGCGACCCCGACTCCGATGTCGAAGACCCGGTCAATAGCCGTCCCATACTGCGGAGGCCAACTTACGGCGGCGAGAAGCACGAGAACGAACGCGGAAAAGGCAGCCTGACCGGCTGTGAATCCCATGGCTCGAGGAGCCCATCCGACGAAGAAGGCAAGGATGGGAGTCAAAATCCAGAGCAGGTCGGAGCTGGCAATCGCCGTCGTGACGATCAACAGGCCGATGCCGACACCAAGGATGGTCCCGCCAATGGAGCGAAGGGCCTGCGCACTCGTTGCGGCCGCATCAATGCGCATCACAGAGATGACGCCCAGCAGTACCCAGTAACCATGGGTGAGGTTGATCAGGTTCACCAGGGCGGCGGCGAGAGCGAGGGCGATGCCGGTCCGGAGCGCGTGGCGGGCCCAAGGAGAACGCAGGGAAGCGTTCACTGTGAGGTCGGTCCACCAGTGCGACGGTGCTGTCACCCGATCGCCGATACGTCCCACCGGTTGGCCGCAGATCCGTGCCACGAGGACACCCGCGTCGGCGGCGAAGGCCAGTAGGACCTGCGCACCGTGGGATGAGCGGGTGATGCTCACCGCAGTTGCCGGATCCGGATGCGACTGGATGCTTTCGATGGCGCGCTGCCGAGTTGCATGGCGTTCCGCCTGCGCGACGGCGAGAGCTGGTGAGCGCGTGATTCCCTGCAGCGCATCGGCATTGGAGCGCATGAGTGCTATCGCAGCCTTGGCGGTGCGCGACCTCTCGTCGGGATCATCTGGCGCCTCGATCCCAGGAATGGAGTCGTAGATGACCTTCAGCCGGGCAGCGAGAAGGATGAGGGCGTGGTCGCTCTCGGTCGTTCCGGATGGACGGTAGGGGTTTCCGACCCAGTCACGCGTGACCTTTCCGACGGCGAGGCGATATCGATCCCGAGTCGTGTCGATGTCACCGTCGCCCAGCCAGCGTGCTGCGATGAAATCAGCCTGGGCACGCATAGCCTCGGCGAGATCATGTCGGAAGTTCGCCGTCGAGTCGCGGGGGAACACCACCAGCAGGATGAGGCTCGTCACCGCAGTTCCGATCCCTAGGCCGGTGAGGACGTCGGGCATCTCGGCGAGCTGCACATCGGTGGTGATGGCGATCGCGTACATCAGGAGCACAGGTGCCGACCCGGCCGCGGGTAGTCCTCGCAGTGTGGGCAGGAAGGCCAAGAAGGTGCCGACCAGCAGGGTGACGATCACCACCGACACAAGATTGGCGCTCGCCAGGATCCCGATCACGACAGCGAGAGCCGCGAAGCCTGCGGTGGCGATAGGACCGAACAGTCGCACTCGCCATGAGCCGGAAAAGTCCGACATGCCCAGGATCGACGTCGCGAGGAAGGCTCCATAGACGACGCCCTCGGGATCATCCGCGACCCGGGACACGAGGTAGGCGATGGTGGGAACGGCGAGAGCGATGCGGACGCCGCGTCGAACTGCCGAGCGACTGGGGTCGATGATCCGCACGGTGTTGACCCTATGGGGTCACGAAGGCGATAGCCTCGCCTTCGTGCTGCTCTCCGATAGAGACCTCAAAGCCGAGATCGATGCGGGCCGGGTAGGCCTGGATCCCTTCGACCCGTCGATGGTTCAGCCGTCGAGCATTGATGTCCGCCTGGACCGCTTTTTCCGAGTTTTCGAGAACCACCGCTATCCGCATATTGACCCCGCAGAGGAGCAGCCGGATCTCACGACGCTCGTCGAGACGGTCGAGGATCCGTTCATCTTGCATCCGGGGGAGTTCGTGCTGGCCTCGACCTACGAGGTGGTCACCCTGCCCGATGACATCGCCGGTCGGCTCGAGGGTAAGTCTTCCCTGGGCCGACTCGGTCTGCTCACGCACTCCACGGCCGGCTTCATTGATCCGGGATTCTCCGGGCACGTCACCTTGGAGTTGAGCAATGTGGCGACACTGCCCATCAAGCTGTGGCCGGGAATGAAGATCGGGCAGTTGTGCCTGTTTCGGCTGTCCTCGCCAGCGGAGCATCCCTATGGATCGCAGGTGTATGGCTCGCGATACCAGGGCCAGCGCGGGCCCACCCCGAGCAGGTCTTTCGCGAACTTCCACCGCACCGACCTGCGGTAGCGCAGCCCCCGGCGTCGTGGCCTCCACGATGGGCGTAGACAGGCAGACCCGGCACACCTAGGTTGTTCGCATGACCACTTCGTCCACCATCTTGATCACCACCGCCCACGGCATGTTCGGCAGTGCGCTCGTGCGTGAACTCGCAAGTCGAGACGATGTCCACGTCCGAGCGATGGTCCATTCCCGCCGGGACGACGATGTCGATACCGATTCGATCACCTATGTCACCGCAGATCTCGACGATCCCGCCACCTTGCCGTCGGTGTGCTCCGGGATCACCGACGCGTTCCTCGCCACCCCGATGGATGGCCGCATCGCTGCCCGCGAGACTGCACTCATCGATGCGGTCCGCGAAGCGAGCCCGGATGCCCGCATCTTGGCGATCTCCGGAGCGGTCGACCACCAGGGAGATGCGCTCTCCCTTCAGCACCAGAAGGCCCTCGATCACCTGAAGGCTTCGGGATTGCGGTGGAGCATCCTCAGTCCGAACTCGGTGATGGAGACGTCGCTGCTGCCCTATGCCGGCACCATCGAGAATGACGCAATCTTCGGCATGAGCGGTGAGGGGCGAATTGGTCTTGTCGCGCTCGCTGATGTCGCCCGCGTCGGAGCGGATGTGCTGTGTCGCGACGATACCGACGGCCAGGAGTTCGTGTGCACCGGACCGGAGGCGGTCACCATGGCGCAGGTCTGCGCGGCGTTCTCCGAAGTCCTCGGCCGCACGATCCACTACTACGACCTGCCGGAGGCCGATCTGGCGAAGTTGCTCCTCGAGCACGGCGGCTTTTCCGATCCGCAGCAGCTCGACACCGAGGTGCTATGCCATTTCCGTGCGTGGGCCAGGGGTGGCGCCGATGTCGTCACCAACACGGTGCAGGCCGTCACCGGACAAGCTCCCCAGGATGTCCGGTCGTGGATCGACGAGCATCGGGCCGATTTCGATGCGAAGCCCGGGGTAAAGGATCGAATGATGGCCTGGCTGATGCACCTGCAGTTCGGCAAGTACGAGGCGAAGAACTGACGCACCAGCTGTTGGTGCGTCGGACCGCTAAGTGGTGACTTAGGCGGGGGACTTCGCCTTCACGCCGTCGAGGAGGACGGTCGCCACGTCGACGACCTCAACACCCTCGGCGGCGCCCTCCTGTTGACGCATCGTCACACCGTCGTTGAGCATCACGTTGCAGAACGGGCAGGCGACGGCAACCTTGGAAGCACCGGTCGCGATCGCCTCGTCGGCGCGGTTGACGTTGACGCGGGTACCGAGTTTCTCCTCCATCCACATGCGCGCGCCACCCGCACCGCAGCAGAACGACTGCGTGCCGTGGCGAGGCATCTCGACAAGGTCGACACCGGGAACGCTCGCGACGAGATCGCGAGGGGGGACGTAGACGTTGTTGTGACGACCGAGATAGCACGGATCGTGGTAGGTGATCTTCTCGCCCATCCCCGAATCCGGTGTGGTGACGGGAGTGAGGCGGCCTTCCTTGACCAGGGTCGCCAGGAGCTGGGAATGGTGCACGACCTCGTAGTTGCCACCGATCTGCGGGTATTCCCGACCGATGGTGTTCATGCAGTGGGGGCAGGTCACGACGATCTTCTTCGCCCCGATCTCGTTGAGGACCTCGACGTTCTGCATGCCCTGCATCTGGAAGAGGAACTCGTTGCCGGCGCGGCGAGCGGGATCGCCGGTGCAGGTCTCGCCCTCACCGAGCACCATGAAGTTGACGCCCGCAATCGTGAGCAGTTCCGCGACGGCCTTCGTCGTGCGCTTGGCTCGATCCTCGAAGGCGCCCGCGCAGCCCACCCAGAACAGATACTCGACATCATCAGGAATCGTGTCCTCGCCATCCATGCCGAACACGCGGACGTCGAAGTCGACCTCTGTGATCCAGTCATTGCGGCTCGAGGCGTTCATGCCCCAGGGATTCCCCTTGTTCTCGATATTCTTGAACAGGCCGCCGAGCTCAGTGGGGAACTCCGACTCGATGAGAACCTGATAGCGGCGCATATCGACGAAGTGGTCGATGTGCTCGATGTCGACCGGGCACTGATGGACGCAGGCACCGCAGGTCGTGCAGGACCACAGGGCGTCGGCGTCGATGACCGGGCCCTCGTGTGATCGATGACCGGATGCGTCGTAGCCGTCGGTCTCCTGGTGTGCCAGACCTTCGCGGGAGCCGACCAGGGGGCGTTCGACCTCTGCCTGAACGGACTCGGTCATCGTCGCGAGCACGGCATCATCCACCTCGCCCAGTGGTGGGTTCGCGCCGTCGTTGGCCTTCTGCGCGGCCATGACATAGGGCGCCTTGGCGAAGGCAGCTTCACGAAGGTCCATGATCATCAGCTTGGGGCTCAACGGCTTTCCGGTATTCCAAGCGGGACACTGCGACTGGCAGCGGCCGCACTCGGTGCAGGTCGCGAAATCGAGGGTGTCCTTCCAGGTGAAGTCCTCGATGCGCCCGACCCCGAAGGTCGCATCGTCCGGCGGATCCTCGAAGTCAATCGGCTTCCCACCTGAATACATCGGCAGCAGTGGCCCAAGGCCGTTCGGGCGACGCGAGAACGCCACGTTGATCGGCGCCATGAAGATGTGAAGGTGCTTGCTGTGCAGGACGATGAGCAGGAATCCGAGGATGACGCCGATGTGCAGGATGATGCCGATGGTCTCGATCCACTGCAGCGTCGTGACCGATAGACCGTTCATCCAGCCGGCGAAGATGTTGGTGAGGAAGGCGCCGCTGTAGGGAGTTCCACCTTCAGCCTCGTGCAGCGCGATCTTGGCGCCCCGATAGAGCTCGAGCGTCCACAGGACATTGAAGATCATCAGCAGGACGATCCACGCCGGCCCGGTGTGCGAGCCGAAGAAGCGGGAGGAGCGACCATCCTTCTTCGGGTTATTGGCCAGTCGGATGAGCGCGAAGATCACGATGCCGACGAACACCAGCACCACGAATAGATCGATGAGGAACAGGACGGGCGCCCAGGTGCCGATGACCGGGAACCAGAATCCGGGCAGATAGACCTCGACAAACGCCTCGAGGACGGTGATCCCGAGCACGAGGAATCCCCAGAAGGCGAACACGTGAGCGGTGCCGGGGACGACCCACTGCAGCAGCTTCTTCTGCCCGAGCACCTCGGTGGCCTCCGCCTCGGCGCGGCGGCCGAGTTGGCCGGTCCGGCCCACGGCCGGCTGGCCGGAGCGGATCATGCTGTTGAGGAACAGGCTTCGTCGGGCCGCGAAGGCAAGGCCCCCCACGATGATGAGCGTGCCCAGAGCGATCCGCAGCCAATCCATGAGCTCCATGAGGCCAGGGTAGTCGTCAGCGCCGTGAACGCTCCTTCACAACCCACGATATGGCGCAGGTCACATCCTGACCCCGAGCTTCTACTATGAGTCGATTTGACTCATAGTCTCTGATGGAGCATACTTAACACATCCGCGTCGATTCGACGCATATAAGACCTGAGGCCAGTCGGCCTCGCGACATGACACTACGTACAAGAAACGACACTACGTACAAGAAAGAAGGACACCCCTGATGGCCCGAGCAGTCGGCATCGACCTGGGCACGACCAATTCCGTCGTGTCCGTACTTGAGGGCGGCGATCCCGTCGTCATCACCAATGCGGAGGGCGCCCGCACCACCCCGTCGGTCGTCGCCTTCGCCAAGAACGGCGAGGTGCTCGTCGGCGAGGTCGCCAAGCGCCAGGCCGTCACCAACGTCGACCGGACGATCCGGTCCGTGAAGCGCCACATGGGCACGAACTGGACCATCGACATCGACGGCAAGTCCTACACCGCGCAGGAGATCTCCGCGCGCACGCTCATGAAGTTGAAGAGGGATGCCGAGGCCTATCTCGGCGACACCGTCTCCGACGCCGTCATCACCGTGCCCGCCTACTTCTCCGACGCTCAGCGTCAGGCGACCAAGGAGGCCGGCGAGATCGCGGGCCTCAACGTCCTGCGCATCATCAACGAGCCCACCTCGGCAGCCTTGGCCTATGGTCTGGACAAGGGCGATGCCGAGCAGACGATCCTCGTGTTCGACCTCGGTGGTGGCACCTTCGATGTGTCCCTGCTCGAGATCGGCGATGGAGTCGTCGAGGTCAAGGCCACCAGTGGCGATAACAACCTCGGTGGCGATGACTGGGACGACAAGGTCGTCGAGTGGCTGGTCTCGCAGTTCAAGAACGCGCACGGCGTGGATCTGAGCAAGGACAAGATGGCCATGCAGCGACTCCGCGAAGCCGCGGAGAAGGCGAAGATCGAACTGTCGAGCTCCATGCAGACCTCGATCAACCTGCCCTACATCACCGCGAGCGCGGACGGCCCGCTGCACCTCGACGAGACCCTCAGCCGGGCTCAGTTCGAGCAGATGACCGCCGATCTTCTCAACCGCACGAAGGCCCCTTTCGAAGCAGTGGTGAAGGATGCGGGAATCAAGGTCAGTGACATCGACCAGGTGGTTCTCGTGGGCGGCTCCACGCGCATGCCGGCAGTCGGCGAGTTGGTCAAGGAACTCACGGGCAAGGACCCCAACAAGGGCGTCAACCCCGATGAGGTCGTGGCGATCGGTGCGGCTCTGCAGGCAGGTGTCTTGCGCGGCGACGTCAAGGACGTCCTGCTGCTCGACGTCACCCCGCTGAGCCTCGGCATCGAGACCAAGGGCGGCGTGATGACGAAGCTCATCGAGCGCAACACGACAATCCCTACCAAGCGCAGCGAGATCTTCACCACCGCTGACGACAACCAGCCCAGCGTGCTCATCCAGGTCTACCAGGGCGAGCGCGAGATGGCGGCCTACAACAAGCGCCTGGGCACTTTCGAGCTCACCGGCCTTCCCCCGGCCCCGCGTGGCGTACCGCAGATCGAGGTCACCTTCGACATCGACGCCAACGGCATCGTCCACGTCTCGGCCAAGGATCAGGCCACGGGTAAGGAGCAGTCGATGACGATCTCAGGCGGTAGCGCTCTGAGCAAGGAAGACATCGACCGCATGATGCGCGAGGCTGAGCAGCACGCCGAGGAGGACAAGCGTCTGCGTGAGGAAATCGAGGTCAAGAACACCGCCGAAGCATTGGTGTACCAGACCGAGAAGTTCCTGACCGACAACGAGGCGCAGATCCCGGCAGATGCCAAGGCCAATGTCGAAGGTCCACTCGACGAGTTGAAGAAGGCCATCGAGGCCAACGACATCCCGGGCATGAAGGCAGCGACCGACAAGGTCGCCCAGGCCAGTCAGGCGCTGGGTGCGGCGATGTACGCCACAGCCCAGGCAGCCGGTGGTGATGGTGCGGCCGAGGCCGAAGCGGACATGGCCGAGGACGACGTCATCGACGCGGAAATCGTCGACGACGACGCCAACGACGCCCAGAAGTGACGAGGGGACGCGACCAGATGACCGAGAATCCCGACCAGGAGAACGAGGGCATCCGCGTCCACGACCGACGCCGCATCGATCCGGAGACCTTCGAGGTGCGGGAGCCCAGTGCTCCCGCACCCGAGGGTGCGGCGGAGGGCACCATCGTGGAAGAGGATCTCTCCGCGACAGAGGCGAAGGTCGCCGAACTCACCGACGACCTTCGCCGGGTGCACGCTGAATACGCCAACTACCGCAAGCGCGTTGATCGTGACCGCGAAGCAGCGCGTGAGGTGGTGATTGCCGGGGTGCTGAACGATCTGCTCCCGGTGCTCGATGACATCGAGCGGGCGCGTGAGCACGGCGAACTCGAGGGTGCGTTCAAGACCGTGGGTGAGAATCTCGAGCAGGTGGCAACGCGACTGGGCATGGAGCGTTTCGGCGCTGAGAATGAGCCCTTCGATCCCACCGTGCATGAGGCACTCACCAGTGAGCCGCGAGACGGTATCGATGAGCCCACGGTGGTGGCGGTCTACCAGCCCGGCTACCGGATCGGAGAGCGCATCATCCGGCCGGCTCGGGTGGCCGTTGCGGGCACCGACTGACGTATACGACAACAGATCGACGAACGAGCGATCACGAACGCAGATGAGGTAGGCACGAAAGCAGATGAACAAGGACTGGTTGGACAAGGACTTCTACGCCATGCTCGGCGTGTCCAAGTCTGCGTCTGCCGATGAGATCAAGAAGGCCTACCGCACGTTGGCGCGAGAACTCCACCCGGATAAGAACCCCGGTGATAAAGCTGCGGAGGAGAAGTTCAAGGGCGTGTCGGAGGCCTATGACGTGCTCTCCGATGATGCCAAGCGCAAGGAATACGACGAGGCTCGCTCGCTGTTCGCCGGAGGCGGTGGGTTCCGCCCCGGTGGCGGTGGCTTCGGCGGCGGCGGCTTCGGTGGAGGCGGACAGACCTACGACTTCTCCGATGTGTTCAGTGGTGAAGACGGTGGTCTCGGCGACATCCTCGGCAACATCTTCAATCGCGGGCGTGGTGGACGCAGCGCCCAGCGGGCGCGGCGGGGCGCTGACCTCGACAGTGAGATCACCCTCGGATTCGACGAGGCGCTCTCCGGTGTCACGGTCCCGCTCCGACTGTCCAGCGAGGGTGCGTGCACGGCATGCCACGGAACGGGCGCGAAGGCGGGAACGGTCCCCCGACTGTGCCCGACCTGTGAGGGATCGGGTCAGACATCCCGGAACGCCGGTGGCTTCGCCTTCGCCGAGCCCTGCCAGACCTGCCATGGTCGTGGACTGATCGTCGATGACCCCTGCGCCAGTTGCCGCGGCTCCGGCCGGGGCATGAGCAGCCGAACCGTCCAGGCCCGCATCCCCGCCGGGGTCAAGGACGGATCGCGAATCCGGTTGAAGGGCAAGGGTGCCCCGGGAGAGAACGGTGGACCGAGCGGTGACCTCTATGTCACCGTCCACGTCGACTCCCACCCCGTGTTCGGACGCAAGGGCGACAACCTGACAGTCTCGGTGCCGGTGACGTTCACCGAAGCCGCACTCGGCGCACAGGTGAAGGTTCCGGTGCCAGGTGGTTCGACAGTGACGCTGAAGATCCCCGAGGGCACCGCGAACGGACGAACCTTCCGAGTCCGCGGACGCGGGGTGGCCCGCAAGGACGGAACGAAGGGTGACCTGCTGGCCACTATCGAGGTGATTGTGCCCCCCACGCTCACCGATGAGTCGCGCCAAGCCCTTCAGGCGTATGCCGACTCCATGGGGGATGTCGACCCTCGCGCCGATCTCCTTGCGGCGGCGAAGGGGGACTAGATGGAAGCCGAGGAATCCACTCCTGTCTACACGATCTCGGTCGCCGCGCAGCTGGCGGAATTGCACCCCCAGACGCTTCGCCAGTACGACCGCCTCGGCCTAGTTCGGCCGCAGCGGGTCAACGGGCGAAATCGCCTCTACTCTGCGCGCGATGTGGACCGGCTTCGAGAGATCGCGGAACTCTCCGCTGAAGGCGTCAGCCTCGTCGGGATCCAGCGGGTGCTGGAACTCGAGGCGGAACTCGACCGCGTACGCAACCACCTCGATGAACTTCTTCGCGAGAAGCAGTCCACCGCACTCGTGCTGTGGAACCCGCGTCGACG
>CAZVCZ010000014.1:11361-14406 GCA_964626275.1 uncultured Bifidobacteriaceae bacterium
GAAGAGAAGACGAAAGAAGATGGACATCCAATTCACCACGCGAGCCCAGGAAGCGCTCGGTGCCTCGGTGCGCATGGCGGCGGCCCAGGGCAACGCACAGGTCGAGCCTGTGCACATCCTGGATTCCCTGCTCCAGCAGGGCGAGGGCATTGCCACGGCGCTGCTCGATGCCGTGGGTGTCGATGTGCGGGCCCTGACACACGAGGTCCGAAGCGTTGTCGAAGCGCTCCCGAGCGCGAGTGGTGCGACAGTGTCAGCTCCGCAATTGTCGGGCCAATCCCTCGCAGTGGTCAATGCTGCGAAGAAACTGGCCGATGAGCGCGGAGATGAATACGTCAGCACCGAACATCTACTCATCGCCCTCGCCGGTGAGGGCCAGACCAAGGACATCCTCAGTCGAGCAGGGGCGACGCCGGAGTCGCTCCTCGAGGCACTGCAGAGCATCCGAGGAGGAGCACGCGTGACATCCCCAGACCCCGAGGGCACCTTCCAGGCCCTGGAGAAGTACGGCGTCGACCTCACGGCGCGGGCTCGCGAGGGCAAGATCGATCCGGTCATCGGCCGGGATGAGGAGATTCGGCGCACGGTGCAGGTGCTGTCGCGGCGGACCAAGAACAATCCGGTGCTCATCGGTGACCCCGGTGTGGGCAAGACAGCTGTGGTGGAGGGACTCGCCCGACGGATCATCGAGGGCGATGTCCCCACCTCCCTGCAGGGCAAGACGCTGATCTCCCTGGACCTGGGGGCGATGGTCGCCGGTGCGAAGTACCGCGGCGAGTTCGAGGAGCGACTCAAGGCGGTCCTCGACGAGATCAAGGAGTCCGAGGGCCAGATCATCACGTTCATCGATGAGTTGCACACGGTCGTGGGCGCTGGTGCCGGTGGCGACTCCGCGATGGATGCAGGCAACATGCTCAAGCCGATGCTCGCTCGCGGTGAACTGCGGATGATCGGTGCGACGACCCTCGATGAGTACCGCGAATATATCGAGAAGGACCCCGCACTCGAACGTCGTTTTCAGCAGGTGTTCGTCGATCAGCCGAGCGTGGAAGACACAATCGCCATCCTGCGTGGAATCAAGGAGAAGTACGAGGCGCATCACAAGGTGGTCATCGCCGATAGTGCTCTCATCGCCGCGGCGACGTTGTCCGATCGCTACATCACCTCACGCTTCCTCCCCGACAAGGCCATCGATCTGATGGATGAGTCGGCGGCGCGATTGCGTATGGAAATCGACTCCTCGCCGGTGGAGATCGACGTCCTGCAGCGACAGGTGGACCGCCTGCGAATGGAGGAGCTCGCGGTCGCGAAGGAATCCGATGATGCCTCGAAGGAACGACTCGAGCGGATCCGCGCAGAGATTGCCGACAAGGAGGAGGAACTCTCCGGCCTGCGCGCGAAGTGGGATACCGAGAAGGCTGGCCTCGATCGCATCGGTGAGTTGAAGGTCCTGATCGACGATCTACGCGCCGTTGCCGACAAGGCCCAGCGCGAAGGCGACTTCGAGCAGGCTGCCCGCATCCTCTACGGAGAGATCCCGACCTTCGAGGAGGAGCTCGAGCGCGTGACCGCCGACACCAACGCGCGTGAATCGGCCATGGTGCAAGAAGAAGTCACCGCGGATGACATTGCCGAGGTTGTCTCGTCCTGGACAGGTATCCCGGCCGGCCGCCTGCTGCAGGGTGAGAGCGAAAAACTCCTGCAGATGGAGTCCTACCTGGACAAGCGTGTTGTTGGTCAGACGGCCGCGGTTCGAGAGGTGTCCGACGCCGTTCGTCGGTCCCGCGCCGGGATCGCAGATCCCAATCGTCCGACCGGCTCATTCCTCTTCCTCGGCCCGACAGGTGTGGGGAAGACGGAGTTGGCCAAGGCATTGGCGGAGTTCCTCTTCGACGATGAGCGCGCGATGGTGCGTATCGACATGAGCGAGTACTCCGAGAAGCATGCGGTCTCTCGCTTGGTCGGCGCGCCGCCCGGATATGTGGGCTACGAGGAAGGTGGTCAACTCACCGAGGCAGTCCGTCGGCGCCCCTACAGCGTGATCTTGCTCGACGAGGTCGAGAAGGCTCACCCGGAGATCTTCGACATCCTGCTGCAGGTCCTCGATGACGGTCGGCTGACCGATGGCCAGGGCCGGACGGTGGATTTCCGCAACACCATCTTGATCCTGACCTCGAACCTCGGATCCCAGTTCCTCATCGATGTCACCACACCCTGGGAGGAGCGCAAGGAGCAGGCACTCGCGGTCGTGCGCACACAATTCCGCCCGGAGTTCCTCAATCGACTCGATGCCATGGTGATGTTCGAGCCACTCGATCGAGCAGAACTCGAGCGGATCGCCCGGCTGCAGGTCGAGCAGGTGCAGCGGCGCCTCGATGATCGCCGGATCACCCTGGAGATCTCCGATGAGGCATTGGCCTGGCTGGTCAACAAGGGTTTCGATCCTGCGTACGGCGCGCGTCCCCTGCGCCGGCTGGTCCAGACTGCAATCGGTGATCCGCTCGCGAAGGAGATCCTCTCCGGCGAGGTGCATGACGGTGACGAGGTTCTCATCGGCACGGTGCCCGATGGTGATCACCTCACCGTGACGCCGCGACGCTGAGGCAGCCGGCTACTCCGGGAGCGAGAAGTCAGCGGGGCCGGCGCCTGCGGGTGCGGCCCCGCTGGGGAAGTTGACCCGGAACTGCACGGCCCGGGAACTGCCCCCGACCTCGTCTCCGACATTCGCGCGAACGACGTAGCGACCGGGGCGGCCGAACTGAACCTCACCGCTGACAGCGAGGACGCTGCGCATGTCAGCTCCGGGGGTGGCTCCGGCGGGGCGTCCGGCCTCGACCGCGCCCTCGACGGCGAAGAGCTGCTCCCCATCCTCGTGCTCGACACTCACGGTGAGCGGGTAGGCGCGGTTGGTCTCGTTCCAACCGATGAGCAGGCTCACCCCGATGCCGAGGTGGACGGTCCCGAGGTTGCCCTCGTTGTCGAGGGGCTGGTCCATCTCGCTCCACCCGGCACCTTGCAGGTAGAGCAGGCCATTGATGGCCTCGG
>CAZVCZ010000014.1:14416-22513 GCA_964626275.1 uncultured Bifidobacteriaceae bacterium
GATCTGCGGCATGGGTCCATCCTGCCCTATCGGGTCACGCTGCAGGCTAGGGTCACGGATCGTGGCACGACGTTCTCCGATCCTCGTCGAGCGGATGCGCCCCTATGAGCGCAGCGTCTTCGGTGACATGTCCGCTCTCGCTCGCTCATTCGGCGCGGTCAACCTCGGACAGGGATTCCCCGACGAGGATGGCCCCGACGAACTCAAGGCCATCGCGACCGCGGCGATCGCGGATGGCAGAGGCAATCAATACCCCCCGGCGCACGGTCTGCCCGAGCTGCGTCAGGCCGTCGCGGAGCATCAGGATCGGTTCTACGGGCTCGACGTCGACCCGGACACCGGTGTCGTGGTCGGGACGGGCGCCAGCGAGGTTCTTCAGTCGGCGCTGATGGCGCTGTGCGAGGCCGGCGATGAGGTCGTGGTCTTCGAGCCGTGGTTCGACCTGTACGCCGCCGGGATCGCCCTCGCGGGGGCACGGCGGGTGAGCGTCCCACTCCGGCCGCCGGCCTACCGCCCCGACACCGATGCCCTTCGGGCTGCGATCACCGATCGAACCCGTGTGCTGCTGTTGAATTCGCCGCACAATCCGACCGGTGTCGTGTTCAGCCCTGAGGAGTTGCAGGCGATCGCTGATATCGCCATTGAGCGCGACATTGTCGTGCTCTCCGATGAGGCGTACGAGCATCTGTGGTTCGACGGTCATCCACATATCCCGATCGCAACTCTTCCGGGGATGTTCGAACGGACCATCAGCGTCGGCAGTGGGGGGAAGTCCTTTTCCTTCACCGGCTGGAAGGTGGGCTGGGCGAGTGGCCCGGCTGACCTCATCGGCGCGGTACGGGTCGTTCGCCAGCACCTGTCGTATGTGTCGGGCGGGCCCTTCCAGTATGCGATTGCCGCAGGGCTGCGACTCCCGGACACCTACTTCGAACACTTGCGAAGCTCGATGCAAGGCAAGCGTGATCTGCTCACCACCGGACTACGCGATCTGGGATTCGGTGTCACCGAGTCTGAGGGCACCTACTTCGTCACCAGTGACCTCGGCCCGTTCGAGGTCGAAGACGGCAGCGCCCTGTGTGCCTGGTTGCCGGAGCATGTCGGTGTCGCGGCCATCCCGATCCAAGTGTTCTGCGACGATCCCGCCGTTGGGGCAGGGTCTATTCGGTGGGCTTTCGGCAAGTCCGATGACACCCTGCGGGAAGCGCTGCGTCGGTTGGGTGAGGTGATCCAGGCATGAGCGATCGCTGGGATGCGGTGATCATCGGTGGGGGCCACAACGGACTCACGGCCGCGGCGTATCTGGCTCGAGCCGGCCGTCGTGTCCTCGTCCTCGAGCAGGGAAGCGTCATCGGCGGTGCGGCCGTCTCGACGCAGGCTTTTCCAGGAGTAGCGGCACGGCTTTCTCGATACTCCTATCTGGTCTCGCTCATGCCGAGCACCATCGTCAAGGAGCTCGATCTCGGCATCGAGCTTCGCTCACGACAGGTCGCCTCCTATACGCCCGTGATTCGAGAAGGACGAGACACCGGGTTGCTCGTCGAGCGCACGCCAGGGGAGACCACGCACCGGTCATTCATCGAGGTCACCGGGGGTGAGACCGACTATCGCGCCTGGCAGGACCTGTATGACCGGATGGAGTCGGCCGCTCGCGTGTTGGCCCCGATGATGCTGCATCGACTGCCATCCGTGGACGAGGCACGAGCACGCGTGGTGGAGGCGGCTGGCGAACAGACCTGGGAGCAGATCGCTGAGATTCCGCTCGGGGAGACGTTGATGGATGCCTTCACCGATGATGATGTTCGCGGAGTCGTGGCAACCGATGGGCTCATTGGAACCTATGCGTCGCTGTTCGACTCTTCCCTGCTTGCCAATCGCTGCTGGCTCTATCACCTCATCGGGGATGGAACAGGAGAGTGGAAGGTACCGGTCGGTGGCATGGGAGCGGTGTCGGGCGCGCTTTTCGATGCTGCGACCGCTGCCGGTGCGCAGATGCGAGTATCGGCCGAGGTGACGTCGGTCCATTCAGATGGATCATCAGCGCAGGTGCGTTGGCGTGACGCCGACGGTGTTGAACACCTCGAAGATTGCACCTGGGTGCTGTCGAATGCAGCACCCCAGACGCTGTCGGGCCTGTTGGGCGCTGAGGCTGTGCCTGCGCATCGATCCCAGGGATCGCAGATGAAGGTCAACATGCTGCTGAGCAGGCTTCCTCGACTGAAGTCCGGCGTCGACCCGCGAATCGCCTTCGCGGGAACCCTGCACATTGCGGAGTCGCTGGCGACGCTCGAACACAGCTTCGCCGATGGAGTGGCGGGTCGGCTACCGGAACGCCTACCCGCGGAGATCTACTGCCACACCCTCACCGACCCCTCCATCCTCGGACCGCAGTTGCAGCAGCAGGGCTGGCACACGATGACCCTCTTCGGACTTCACACGCCGGCGGCACTGTTCGACGGCGACGACCACGATGCCCTGCGGGATCGGGTGATGAACGCCTATCTCGATCAGATCGATGAGTTTTGTGCTGAGCCGATACGGGATTGTCTGGCGGTCGATGGTGCGGGCAACCCGTGCATCGAAGCACGGACTCCGCTCGAACTCGAGGCATCGGTCGGCCTTCCACGCGGGCACATCTTCCATCGTGATTTGCGCTGGCCCTGGGCGGCTGTCGATGACGGCACACCAGGGGAGCCGGATTCGGTTGCCGGTGCCTGGGGAGTGGAAACATCGATCCCGAATGTCCTGGTGTGTGGAGCAGGCGCCCGGCGCGGTGGCGGGGTCAGTGGGATCCCCGGCCGGGCCGCCGCGATAGCGGTTCTCGAACACGGTGAGTACCTTCGATAAAAGATCGGATTTTTTGTCCCACCGGTCCTAAACTCGAGAAGGACGTGCAGGTCGTCGATGCCCGGATGTGGTCGAGGAGGCGCAGCAGTGGAGACGTTGGAACCAGTGGATGTGCTCGTGGTGGGTGCAGGCGCGTCTGGTGCAGCGTTTTCGTGGCGGCTCGGCATGACGGGGCGGCAGGTGGTCTGCCTCGATCAGGGGGGATGGGTTCGGCCAGAGTCGATCCCGTCCCTGTCCTCGGACTGGGAGCGATCACGGGCTCGATCCCACCATCCGAATCCGAATATTCGACGCAACGCGTGGGATTATCCGATCGATGATTCTCAGAGCGATATTCGCCCCCTGCTCTACAACGCTGTTGGTGGATCGACGATCCATTGGGGGGCGCACTTCCCTCGATTGAAACCCTCTGATTTCGTCGTTCGCTCCCAAGACGGCGTCGGCCTTGATTGGCCCATTCGATACTCCGACCTGGCCTCCTATTTCGAGATCAACGACGCCATGATGACGGTATCCGGACTGAATGGGGATCCGGCGAACCCTCCTCGGGGCCCGAGACCATGCTCACCACTACCTCTGGGAGAGGGAGCGCGACGCCTTGCTGAGGCATACAACCGACTGGGCTGGCACTGGTGGCCGGTCGATGCCGCCATTCTCACCGAGGATCGAGCCCATCGACAAGCCTGCAACAACTGTGGCCCTTGCGATCTCGGCTGCCCGCGAGGTGCACGGACGAGCACCGACGTGACGTATTGGAACGATGCGCTCGCATCAGGTGTAGAGCTGAGGACGGAGTGTCGAGTCACACGAATAACGTCTGTGCCAGGTCGGGTCACTGGAGTGGATTACATCGATGCTGAGGGACGTCAGGTTCATCAGCCGGCAGAGAATGTGGTCCTCGCCGGAAATGGTGTTGGAACTGCTCGCCTCCTTCTCCTCAGTGCAGCGGACTGGTGTCCGACGGGTCTCGCGAATTCATCTGACCAGGTGGGCCGCAATCTCATGCACCATCCCACGGGAATGGTCACCGGCGTGTTCGAGGAGCCATTGGAGGGCTATGCGGGTCCCTTCGCGGTCAGCATCGTCAGTCAGGAGTTCTACGAGACCGACGAGTCTCGGGGATTCGTCCGCGGGTTCCAGGCTCAGACGATCCGAAGCGATGGCCCTCTCGGCACGGCCCTCGGGGGATATCTCCCCCGGGTTCCCTGGGGCAGCGCGCATCATGAGGAATTCGACCGCCAATTCGGCCACACGGCGAGTATCACCGTGACGACAGAGGATCTGCCTAACCCGGACAACAGGGTGACTCTGTCAGATTCACTCACTGACCGGTTCGGTATCCCGGCACCGCGGATTCGCTATCGGGTCGAAGAGCGTTGCAGAGAGACGATCGCCTACGGAATCGAGCGGAATACTGAAGTTCTCCGGGAAGCCGGAGCGATCGAGACTTTGGCCCTGCCCCTCGTTGAATCAGCTGGGTTCCATCTCCTCGGCACCGCGAGAATGGGTGATGACCCCGCAACGAGTGTGGTCAACTCCGAATGTCGTGCACATGACGTCGACAACCTCTGGATCATCGATGGATCGGTGTTCGTGACTGCCGGAGCACTGAACCCGACGTCGACGATTCAGGCGATCGCCCTGCGTGCAGCCGACGCGCTCGCTGGCAAACCGCTATTGACGGAGGCATCAGGTGTCTGATTCGAAACTGACAGCAGTTCTGGATGCTCTCGTCCCGGGTCGGGGCGACCTCCCGGGCGCTGGCGAGCTGGGGTTGGCGTCCGCCGTTGTCGAGGATGCCCGAGACACCGGTCAGTTGGAGACCCTGGAGGGATTCCTCAGCCGGCTTCCGGATGATTTCGACTCGAGCGATGTGGGCAAGCGCGAGCAGATGTTGAGGAGCATCGAGTCCGACATTCCTGGGGACTTTGGATCAGTCGTCAATATGGCGTACACCGCGTACTACACGGATCCGCGCGTGCTGGGCGACCTGAGTGAACGTACGGGGTACAACCCTGGGCCTCCGCAGCCCGACGGCTACGTTCTGGAGGCCTTCGATCCTCAATTGCTGGATCCGGTGCGCGGTCGCCCGCCCATCTGGCGGCAGGACCATTAAGAGAAATTCCGATGTCGCAGTGATCGTAATGAAGGGGAGTACGTGGTGATTCACTCTGGGAAAGGTGTCGTCGTTACCGGTGGCGCAAAAGGAATTGGGCGAGGGATCGTGGAACGCTTCGCCGCTGAGGGAGCCCACGTCGTCATAGCCGATATCGATGAGGCTGCAGCCGCGCAAGCCGCCGCCGAAATCGAGGGGTCGATCCGTGCTGCCGTCGTCGATGTCCGCGAAGAGGATCAAGTTCGAAGCGCTGTCGAGGTGGCCGTGGACATGGCTGGTCACCTTGATGTGATGGTGAATAACGCCGGTGTGATTGCCGTGGCCCCCATCGTCGATACGACTGCGGAGAGCTGGCGACGGATTATGGACATCAATGTCGTGGGTGTTGCCTTGGGCTCGAAGGTTGCAGCAGAGCAGATGATCGCCCAGGGGATGGGTGGCGTAATCGTGAATGCGTCATCTGGAGCCGGACGTCACGGAGTACCGAACTTTTCGCAGTACTGCGCGAGCAAGGCGGCCATCATCATGATGAGTCAATCGCTAGCGCAAGAACTCGCACCTCATCGAATTCGGGTGAACTGCTACACCCCCGGACACATCATGACTCCGCTATGGGAGGACATTGTGGCCGGAATGGGAGAGAAGCTCGGAAAGAACCGAGACGAGACTCTCGAGGCGTTTCTGTCCACGGTTCCCTGGGGGCGATTCGGAACCCCAGTGGATGTTGCGGCGGCAACGTCGTGGCTGTGCACCGACGATGCCGAGTACGTGAGTGGACAATGTATCGCCATGAATGGCGCAGAACTTCCCTGGTGACGGAGCTGGCTCAGCCAGGTGGAGGAACCGCAGCGGCAAACTCCTTCGCCAGTTGCTTCCGCTGAACGAACCACACATCGTCGTGGCTGCGGACATACTCGAGGAATCGTCGCAGTGCTCCGATGCGACCTGGGCGCCCCACGATGCGCAGGTGCAGGCCGACTGACATGTATCGGAATCCCTCGCGTCGTTCTGCATACATCTCATCGAACGTGTCGACGAGGTAGTCGTGCCAGTCCCGCGGCGTGTACCCAGTTCCCTGCCACATCTTCATGTCGTTCGTGTCGATGGCATAGGGCATGATGACGATGGGGCCTGACTCCGTGACATCCCAATACGGTTCATCGCCGGAATAGTCATCCATGTGGTATTCGAAACCCTCCTGCACAAGGATGTTGCGAGTGCGCTCGGTCAGCAGGTACCGAGAAAGGTGACCCACAGGGGCGGTGCCCACGCTCTGGGTGATGCTGTCACGTGCAGCTCGGATGAAGTCCCGTTCGGCGTCCTCATCCATTCGATACTGCTGGATCCATCGGTATCCATGGCTGGCTGCCTCATCGCCACGATCCCGGATGAACTCCGCGATCTGCGGTGCGCGCTCGAGTGCGATAGCAGCCGCTGTCCAGGTGGCAGGAATCCCCGTCGACTCGAGAATCTGGGCGACTCGAGGAAAACCTTCCTTGATCCCGTATCGGTAGTTCGACTCATTGCCGTAATTTCGCATTCCATCCTTGAGTGCGAGCCCCATCTCATCGACCGGCTCAGGCCGGCGATCACCGTCGAGGATGGACATCTCTGCCCCCTCTTCGACGTTCACGACCAGGCTGAATCCAAGCGACGTGGAGGAGGGTCGGGGCTGGATCGGCATGAACAACTCCTTGTGATCAGTGGAGCAATAGACTGGCGTCATGGGCGATGTTGGTGGATCTGACGATGGCATGATCGGGTTGCGGGTGGAGCGCGAGGGTCCGATCTCTCGCCTGCTCATCGATCGGCCTGAGCGTCGGAATGCCCTGACCCAGGCGATGTGGGCTGATCTGCCCGAGATCATTCAACGCCTGGATCGCGAAGGTGGGATAAGAGTTCTCATCGTTGGTTCTACGAGCTCTGGGGTCTTTTCTGCCGGTGCAGATATCTCGGAGTATCGGGACCATGCTGACGATCTCGAGTGGAGCGCAGCGAGTCAGAAGGTCGTGGCCCGGGGTCTCGAAGCTGTAGCGGCAGCTGTTCATCCGACCTTGGCCGTCATCGACGGTCCCTGCTTTGGTGGCGGAGCAGGACTTGCCGTGGCCTGTGATTTTCGCATCGCTACAGCGCGTTCGACCTTCGCGATCACGCCGGCCAAACTGGGCATGGTTTATCCGCATACGGCAACGGTGTCGCTTGTGGACCTGGTAGGAGCCCGGCACGCGAAGCGAATCCTCTTCACTGGAGAGACGATGGACGCCGAGCACGCCGAGCGGATCGGATTGGTCGATCAGGTGGTGCCGGATGCCATGCTTGATCAGGCAGTGAGCATGTTTATCGATCCGTTGTTGTCCGCGAGTGGCATGAGTGCGCGCTCCATGAAGCGCACGATCAGACGGATTGCGAATGGCGAGCGCGCCGCGTCCGATCATTCCGATGCCGTGGTGGAGGAGGCGCTTCGCTCTTCTGACTACCGAGAGGGCGTCACTGCCTTCCTGGAGCGAAGAGCTCCTCACTTCGAGTCCTGACGGTTCGCTCCTAGTGGGCACTGCTCGTGTGCCCGTTCGTAAACATCTCCGCCCAGTGGAGCAGGAAGTCATCAGATCCGGGGCGACCGATCAGTTGCAGGCTGACTCCCATCCAGGGGACGGCCACCGCGGGAAGACCGGCGATGTTCACCCATGCGGTGAGGTCGGCCGCGTCGGCCGGATCCGTCCCCACTTCAGGAGCTGCTGTGGGAGTCGTGGGCAGAAGGAGGATGTCGACACTGTGAAGAAGGTTGCGAATCACCCTCCTGGCTGCCACTAGTTCACGAATGACCCTCCACAGGTAGGGCGCAGTCATTCGATGTCCGTATTCGATGAGACCCACCCACTGTGCGGGGATAAGCCCGCGATCGAACTCGGAGGCAAAGGTGGCTGCAGCGGCGGCCTCGACCAGGGCGAGACCGCGGCGACGAAGAAGAGCTGGGTCGAGAGGCGACGTGTCAACGTCTTCGATTGCCCGGCATCCCAGTTGCTCGAGCCGGACCAGTCCTTCGGCAGTGGCGCTCTGGCGTTCTTCATCGGCACGGGAGGTCCAACTGCAGGTGGCGATGGCGGGCCGGACATTCGTGCGGGTGCCAGGTGTCTCGT
>CAZVCZ010000015.1:0-6581 GCA_964626275.1 uncultured Bifidobacteriaceae bacterium
GAGGTCAACCTGGAACGTGCCCTCACTCCCCAGACACGACTCGGCGGGCACCTGATGCAGGGCCATGTCGATGGCACCGGAACGATCCTGTCTCGCGAGCCCTCCGAGCACTGGGAGATCGTGCGCATCGCCCTCCCTGCCTCGCTGGCGCGCTATGTGGTCGAGAAGGGTTCCATCGCGGTCGACGGGGTCTCCCTCACCGTCGTCGAGGTCGTGGACGATGAATCCGGGTCGTGGTTCAGCGTGTCCTTGATTCCGACGACGCTGGCGGAGACCACTCTCGGCAGTCGCCTACCGGGCAGCATCGTCAACCTCGAGGTCGATGTCCTGGCCAAGTACGTCGAAAGAGCTCTTGCCTACGGCACTCAGCAGTCAGGCTCGCAGGTGCAAAGCGGGGACAGCGACGGAGAGGTGTCATGAGCGCGGTGAGTGACCAGCAGCACGTGGATGACGTGCCCATGGACTCCATCGAGGCGGCGATCGAGGCAATCCGCGCCGGACGCCCGGTAGTCGTCGTCGACGATCCTGGCCGGGAGAATGAAGGCGATCTCATCTTCGCCGCCTCCCTCGCTACCCCTGAACTGACCGGATTCATGATCCGTTACACCTCGGGCTACATCTGTGTCGGCATGACCGGGGTCGATCTCGATCGGCTGGGGCTGCCGCCCATGACGGCGGTGAACGAAGACGCTCGGGGAACTGCCTACGCCGTGTCGGTCGATGCACGTGACGTGGAGGCCACCGGCATCAGCGCGAAGGATCGTGCTCACACGATCCGCGTGCTGGCCGATCCCGGGACCCAGCCCTACGACCTTGCGCGGCCAGGGCACGTGATGCCGCTGCGTGCGGTCGAGGGTGGTGTCCTTCGCCGGGCAGGCCACACGGAGGCTTCGGTCGACCTGTCTCGCATGGCCGGGCTCTCTCCTGCCGGCGCGCTTTGCGA
Source organism: uncultured Bifidobacteriaceae bacterium (assembly GCA_964626275.1). Classification (GTDB taxonomy): domain Bacteria; phylum Actinomycetota; class Actinomycetes; order S36-B12; family S36-B12; genus M55B157. The sequence continues at coordinate 944 of CAZVCZ010000015.1, forward strand.
GCTGGTCAACGATGACGGATCGATGATGCGGGCTGCGGAGTGCCGCACCTTCGCCGACGAACACGGCCTGGTGATGATCGCGATCCGCGATCTGATCGCACATCGAGCGCGACGCGAGAAGCATGTCGAACGAGTCGCCGAAGCGAAACTGCCGACCGAACACGGTGAATTTCGCGCCATCGGCTTTCGGAACCGTCTCGATGGCATCGAGCACGTCGCCCTGGTGTGCGGTGATATCGGGGATGGTCAGGAGATTCTCACCAGGGTGCACTCGGAGTGCCTCACCGGGGATGTCATGGGATCACTGCGATGCGATTGCGGACCGCAGTTGGCCGCGGCTCTGGCGGCGGTGGGCACGGAGGGGCGCGGTGTCGTGCTCTACCTGCGCGGGCATGAGGGGCGCGGAATCGGACTTCTTCACAAGTTGCGGGCCTATCAACTGCAGGATGCCGGTCGGGACACCGTCGATGCGAACCTGGATCTGGGTCTCCCCATGGATGCCCGCGACTACGGCATCGGCGCCCAGATCCTGGCGGATCTCGGTGTCCATTCGATGCGTCTGCTGTCGAATAATCCCGCGAAGCGGGCAGGGCTCGAGGGCTATGGCCTGATGATCAGCGAACGTGTTCCCCTCGTGGTGGAACCGAATGAACACAACATGAGTTACCTCAAGACCAAGGTCGAGCGGATGGGTCATGAACTTGGACCGACGGAAGTTCCGGGCAGCAGGGGCGACGCGTGAGCGGTAGTGGCGCACCCGGTGTGGAGAGAGTCGATGCAACCGGTCTGAGCGTGGCGATCGTGGCTGCGTCATGGCACGACCGGATCATGACCGCGCTGGTGACCTCAGCGACCGACTACTGCGAATCCGCCGGAGCAAGGGTCGAGATCTTGCGAGTTCCCGGGACATTCGAACTGCCCGTGGTCTCGATGTCATGCGCACAGGCGGGCTTCGATGCGGTAATCGCCCTCGGTGTGGTGATCCGTGGCGGAACACCACACTTCGAGTACGTCTGCGATGCGGCCACCTCGGGGCTCACCCGGGTCGCTCTCGACACAGGAGTCCCCGTCGGATTCGGTGTCTTGACCTGCGACACCGAGGCTCAGGCCATCGATCGATCAGGCCTGCCTGGTTCGCGGGAGGATAAGGGGACAGAGGCTGCTCATGCCGCCCTCGCCACAGCCATCGTTCTGCGGGACAGGCCGACGCCGTAGGCTTGCGCCCCGTGAAGTCCTTCGAAGATCTCTTCGCCGAACTGCAGCGCAAGAAGGCATACTCGGACGAACCGAGTGGCACGACGAGGCTGCTCGACGCAGGAGTCCACGCCATCGGGAAGAAGGTCGTGGAAGAGGCAGCCGAAGTGTGGATGGCCGCTGAATACGAGGGACACGATCGCACTGCTGAGGAGATTGCTCAGTTGCTCTACTTCGTGCAGGTGCTCATGCTCGCCACGGATGTTGACCTCGACGACGTGTACCGCCGCCTATAGGAATCCTTTTCGGTCAACCGCAACGATCTCTCCTGGAGGGGTGGACGTGCTTCGAGTCGCTGTTCCCAATAAGGGACAACTCGCCGATCCCGCTCGCGCGATGCTGTCCGAGGCTGGCTACCTCCACGCGGCCGCGGCACGCGATCTGGTGATCCAAGATCCCGACAACGATGTCGAATTCTTCTTCCTTCGACCGAAGGACATCGCCACCTACGTCGGCGCGGGCACGCTCGATGTCGGTATTACCGGCCGAGACATGCTCTTGGATTCCGGTGCCGACGCCGAGGAGATCCTTGCGCTCGGATTCGCGGGTTCGACGTTCCGCCTAGCCGCGCCGGTGGGCACCGTCTCGGATACGGAGGATCTCGCCGGCAAGCGCATCGCGACCTCCTATCCCGGTCTCCTGGCCGATTACCTGCAGCGTCAGGGCATCGATGCTGAAGTGGTGAAGCTCGATGGAGCGGTCGAGAACGCGGTTGCGCTCGGGGTCGCGGATGCGGTGGCCGATGTCGTGGCGACGGGAACCACGCTGCGCAAAGCCGGTCTGGAAATCGTGGGGGAGCCGCTGCTGGTCAGTGACGCTCTTGTCGTGCGTCGGATCGGCGCTCCCTCGGACCCGGCCGTGGAGACATTCGTTCGGCGGCTTCACAGCGTGATGGTCGCTCGCGCCTATGTCCTTGTCGACTACGACATTGCCGCTGACCAGGTCGATCGTGCCTGCGCGATCACGCCGGGCATCGAGTCTCCCACCGTGTCGCCCCTGCATGATCCGACCTGGGTTGCCGTGCGTGCCATGGTGTCCCGCCGAGATGTTCACCGCATCATGGACGAGTTGTACTCACTTGGTGCTCGGGGAATCCTCGTGACGGACATCCACGCCTGTCGGTTGTAGGAGCCGGGCGTGGTGGAGGGTGCCGGGCGGCGGCTGGAGGTGCCGACTCAGTTCTCCGGTGACGACGGCTCGGCGCCGGCTGAGCTGATGGACGCTCTCGAGGTCTACGCGCGTGATCGCTCGGCACGATCGCGGGTCGTAGACGCCATCGCCCGATCCCGGCTCCTCGTGCCCGTCGTGGCGGTTCCCGACGAGACCGAGTCGAATGCCACGACACCCGTGGACCCGACCGGGCTAGGCGCGGAGAAGTCCAGCCACATGGCGACGGTGAGCCTCGTTCAGGCCGACGGCCGTCGCGGCCTCCTCGCCTTCACGTGCGTGGCCTCGATGTCGGCCTGGGATCCAGGAGCACGTCCGGTCCCGGCCCGCGGTGTCGATGTGGCCGCTGCCGCCCTGGAGGAGGGGGCGCAGGGAGTCCTGCTCGATATTGCGGGTCCGATCCGATTCGCCCTGGATGGGGAGGATCTGCAGAGACTGGGCCTCAGCGCACAGGACCGGTGAGGGATTCTCCGGGGCCCTGTCCCGGCGGGTCCGGAATGGGAGAGACCTCGGCGAAGGCGCGCTGAAGCGAGGACAGTCCATCGCGCAGGGGAGCCGCATGCTGCGGGCCGAGATCGGGGGCTGCGCTCGTGACGAGTCCGGCCAATGCCGTGATGAGGATCCTGGCCTCGGCGAGGTCGACCTCGGAGTTTGCATCATGGCCGTCGCCCAATCCGCATCGGATCGCTGCCGCCGTCATCAGGTGGATGGAAACGGTGGTCACCACCTCGACCGCGGGAACCTCGGAGAGGTCCCGAAGGGCCCAGGCCGACTCATCATCGCTCACCCTGCTAGCCTTGCAGGGCGCCTCCTGGGGGATCGGAGCCGGGTAGGCCGCAAGCGGAATCTCGATTCCCACCTGCCGGACGCCCGTCCCACCGGGATCACAGCGGTCGCGCAGGTCACGACACGCGTACGCGCGTGGGCGCGAGCCGTCATCGGCCGGTGCCATCGAGCCTTCCGCGAATCATCGCCAGGCACGGTGCCCGGCGAATGTGACGAAGGAGGCGCCATCAGCGTCGAACCCCGCATCAATGATCGAATCCGCGTCCCCGAGGTGCGGCTCGTCGGTCCCCAGGGCGAACAGGTCGGCATCGTTCGCATCGAAGACGCCCTGAGACTCGCCCAGGAGAGCGATCTCGACCTCGTCGAGGTGGCCCCCATGGCCAAGCCGCCGGTGTGCAAGCTCATGGATTACGGCAAGTTCAAGTACGAAGCCGCCGTGAAATCCCGTGAGGCCCGAAAGAACCAGACACACACCGTCATCAAGGAGATGAAGCTCCGGCCGAAGATCGATCCGCACGACTACGAGACCAAGAAGGGTCACGTCGTGAGGTTCCTCAAGGCCGGGGACAAGGTGAAGATCACGATCATGTTCCGTGGTCGCGAGCAGTCCCGTCCCGAATTGGGTCTGCGACTGCTGGCCCGACTTGCGGAGGATGTCGAAGAACTCGGCTTCGTCGAGGCGACACCGAAGCAGGACGGCCGCAACATGATCATGGTGCTCGCCCCGCACCGCAAGAAGTCCGATGCCAAGGCGGCGGCGAAGGCGCGCCCCAGCAGCGACTCTGATGCCGGAGCGGATGAGCCCCTCGCCGCCGAGGCCTGATCGACCCCGCCCCTTTCAAGAACCACCCCGACACGAAGGATCCCCGCGATGCCGAAGCAGAAGACCCATAGTGGTGCCAAGAAGCGGTTCAAGGTGACCGGCTCAGGCAAGATCACCCACGAGCAGGCCAATCGCCGTCACCTCCTCGAGGTGAAGTCGAGCAAGCGCACCCGGCGACTCATGGCCGATGCCGAGGTAGCACCCGCCGATGTGAAGAAGGTCAAGCGCCTGCTCGGTAAGTGAGACCCGGCGCCCTCAGCGCTCCCTCGCGATGACCTGACGGTCGTCGCGGCCCGTTACGACGAAGGAGAACAACCATGGCACGCGTCAAGCGCGCAGTGAACGCTCACAAGAAGCGTCGCGAGGTCCTCGAGCAGGCCAGCGGCTACCGCGGACAGCGCTCGCGGTTGTACCGCAAGGCGAAGGAGCAGGTCACCCACTCGCTCGTCTACGCCTACGACGATCGAAAGGCTCGCAAGGGCGACTTCCGGCGACTGTGGATTGTGCGGATCAACGCGGGCTGCCGCGCACACGGCATGACCTACAACCGCTTCATCCAGGGGCTCAAGGCCGCCGGCGTGGAAGTGGACCGCCGAATGCTCGCCGAACTCGCGGTCAATGACGAGGCGGCCTTCGCTGCCCTCGTCGAGGTGGCGAAGTCGGCCCTTCCGGCTCCGACGGCCGCCTGAACGAGACGGTCCCGACCCTGACCACTCCGGACCCGTTGACGTCGCCGCGATCGGCGCGCGTCACCTCGGTTCGAGCACTCCACGAACGAAGGCACCGCGTTGATCGCGGTGCCTTCGTTGTGGAAGGACCTCAGGCGGTCGAATCCGCCCTGCGGGATGGGCAGGTGCGGGAGGTCTACGCCACCGACGCTGCGGCCCGACAGCATCCGCAACTGATCGCATCAGTGAAGACCTCGGACGCCCGTGTGGTCATGATGTCCGATGCGGTGGCCCGGGCGATGTCCCAGACCGAGACCCCCCAGGGGCTCATCGCCGTGTGTGGTCTCCACGCGCAACCCTGGTCGGTGGAAGCGGCTGCAGGGTTGCTCGCTCCGCAGAGTTCGGATGCGGCGGTTGAAGCCGCGGTGAGAACCGTGGTCGTGCTCGACCGGATCTCCGATCCTGGAAACGCCGGGACGATCATCCGCTCCGCTGATGCCGCCGGGGCTGTTGCGGTGGTGTTCACCTCCGGCTCTGTCGATCCCCACAATGGCAAGTGCGTGCGTGCGACTGCCGGATCGCTGTTCCACCTGCCGGTTCTCACCGATGCATCCGTCACCGATGTGCTCGCGCTCGCACGTGAGCACGGAGCCCACTGCCTCGCCGCGGATGGTCGGGCAGCGATGAGTCTCGACGATCCCACGGTGCGCCAGATGTTGAGAGGGCTGCTGGTGTGGGTCTTCGGCAGCGAGGCCCACGGAGTGAGCGAGGAGGCGCGAGCGGCCGTGGACGCGTCGGTCTCGATCCCCATCCTGGGAAGAGCGGAGAGCCTGAACCTCGCTGCGGCAGCGGCGGTCTGCCTCTACGCCCCCCTCCTGACCGCCCCACCCACCCGCTAAGCCCCCGCCAAGGGGCGCCAGTACCCAAAGGGCGTTAGTCG
>CAZVCZ010000015.1:6681-22202 GCA_964626275.1 uncultured Bifidobacteriaceae bacterium
GGGACACGGGTCCTTCGGTGCCACGGGTCTCCATCCGTCGCGCTAGACACTGGCAGGGACCCCCATCGCCGATCTATCCGGCGAAGTCGTACGGCTGACCTGTCGGGACGGAGTCGTCCCCGCATGAAGGAGGCGCAAGATGTCCGATCGTCGTTCGCGGCACTACTGCATGTCAGTACTGGAGGAGAGGGGCTTCGTTGTTCTGTCCCGGGACGAGGAGCTCATCGATCCGGCGGAGTGGCGCAATCTCGAATACGTCGACTGGAAATCATCGGGGGACACGCGTTTCGCACCACTGGCCTCGGTGAGCGGAGGCATCGAATGCAATGCCTTCTGGCATTTCGATCCGCCGAGGACGGACAAGGATGGTGTGTGGATCGACTCCCAGGTCGATATCGCGCCGACCATTTCGGCCAAGGCGAAGGAGCCTGGCGCGAACGTCGGCAGGGTGCGGATCATCGAGTTGCAGCCGAACTCCTATGCCGATGCGCTCTACAACTCCCATCTCGATGACAACAACCGCCTCAACCTCGAGGGAGCAGGCTGGGTCGTCCGGGCCTTCCAGAACCTCACCGACGACGATACGTCCTACATGGTCCTGCGTGAAGACATCGACGATCCCTCGACCGAGACGCGTATCCCGCTGCCGGCTGGTGCGCGCATCGTCGTGGATTCAGAGCGGATGTGGCATTCGGTCTGGCATGCCGGTGACGAGCCTCGCTACTGCCTGATCACCTCCTTCGAGTCCGGCCCGGAGTTGGAGAAGTGGATCTTCGAAAACGATCCGACGACCGATGTCGAACCGGTCGAGCTCGACGCGCAACTCATGGAGGAGGCCGAGCGCGAGGCTCAGGATCGCCGGCGCAAGCGCACCGAGCACTACGGCTACGACCCCACGGTCGTCCGCTCCGAGGCCTAGCCCTTCTCCGGGTAGATCAGGCTCCCTGAGGGCACCTTCTACCCGGAGAACTACCCGGAGAACTACCCGAAGTACGAAGGGCGGCGGGGGCGATTTCTCCCAGGAGTGCCCGAGGGCCCACCGTCAGTCGAGTGTGTCGCGGTAGGGGAGCCCCGCGCTCATGCGCGATACTGCTGCCATGGATCCACGCAACTACATCACCCTGCCCGCGTTCGCCGAGAGTGGCTATGTCGTCCTCGATCCCTACGATCAGGCCGCTGACCCGAGCGAATGGCTCGATATCGAGTACGTGGACTGGAAGTCATCGGGCGATACCCGGTTTGCCCCGCTGGCGTCGGCCTATGGTGACCTGGAATGCAACGGCTTCTGGCACCACGATCCGCCCAAGACGGATAAGGATGGCGTCTGGGTCGAGGAGAACATCGCCAAGGCGCCACGGTTGAAGGCTCGAGCCGAGGAACCCGGCGCGAACATCGGTCGCTGCCGTGTCATCGAGTTGAAGCCCAACACCTATGCGGACTCCATCTACAACCTCCACATCGACGACAACAACCGGTTGAATCCCGAGGGGACCGGGTGGATCGTTCGAGGCTTCTTCAACCTCACCGATGACCCCGGCAGTGTGATGATCCTGCGTGAGGATCGCGACGACCCGGCAACGGAGACCCGCGTCCCACTGCCGGCCGGGGCTCAGGTCATCATCGACACCCAGCGCCTCTGGCACGCCGTGTGGCATCCCGGCCCGGAGGTGCGCTACTGCCTCATCACCTCATGGGAGTCCGGCCCGGAACTCGACGCCTACATCTCCGCGCGCCATCCGGTGACGCGGATCGAGAACCCGCCGCTGCCTGAGGGAATGGCCGAGGAGGCCGCCCGCGAGGTCGCGGAGCGCCGTGCCGCAAGGGCAGCCGCCACGGGCGGGGCGGCTGAGGCCATGAGTGAGGCCTGAGTCCGGCTGACCTGTGACCCGGCCTCCCCACTTGGGAGGGTGAGCGGTCAGGCCGGGTAACGTGGCAATAGTGCCCTTCTGCATCAGACAGAAGGGGAGTGCAGAAAGGGACTTCCTTGACGTCGGTTGCTGCCGTGTCCGAGAACGATGTCCTCGATGCCCTTGAGGCTGAGGCCATCCATGTGTATCGAGAGGTCGCCGGTGCCTTCCGGCGCCCCGTTCTGTTGTACTCCATCGGCAAGGACTCCAGTGTGCTCCTGCACCTGGCGCGAAAGGCCTTCTACCCCTCTCCCATCCCCTTCAAGGTGATGCACATCGACACCACCTGGAAGTTCAAGGAGATGATCGAGTTCCGTCAGCTCATGGCTGAGGAACTCAACCTCGATCTCGTCGTGGCGACCAATCATGCAGCAGTTGCCGAGGGAGTCACGCCCTTCACCCATGGAACCCATGAGTACACCCGGATCATGAAGACCGTCGCGCTGCGCGAGGGCCTTGACTCCCTGCAGGCTGACTGTGCGATCGGCGGGGCGCGTCGGGATGAGGAAAAGTCGCGGGCCAAGGAGCGGATCTTCAGTCTCCGCGAACCCGGTCATCGCTGGGATCCGCGAAAGCAGCGCCCTGAGTTCTGGCACACCGCCAATACACGGTTGGCCGAGGGGCAGACGATGCGCGCATTCCCCATCAGCAACTGGACCGAGTTCGACATCTGGCGCTACATCCGCCGAGAGAACATTCCGATTCCCGATCTGTACTTTGCGCGCGAACGCCCCGTGGTGGAACGCGAGGGTGCGTTGATCATGGTCGATGACGACAGGCTGCCCCTCGGCGAGGGCGAGGTGCCGATGATGAAGAGCGTCCGCTTCCGGACGCTGGGCTGCTACCCGCTCAGCGGTGCAGTCGAATCGACGGCGGCGGATCTCGACACCCTGATTGCCGAGATGCTGGAGAGCAACATCTCCGAGCGCGCAGGGCGCCTCATTGATGGTGAAGGCAGTGGATCGATGGAGTCCAAGAAGGCAGAGGGGTACTTCTGATCATGACTGAGCTCCTGGCGCGCACGACTGCTCTCGACGCGATCCCGGTGGTTCGACTCGTCACCTGCGGATCGGTGGATGACGGCAAGTCGACCCTTATCGGCCGGTTGCTGGCTGAAACCGGCTCGATACCTGAAGACCAACTGGAATACGCGCGGCGCACCCGCCGAGGCGGATCGACGATCCCGGTGGGGGAGGTTGACTTCTCCCTACTGACCGATGGACTCGAGGCCGAGCGAGAGCAGGGCATCACGATCGATGTCGCCTATCGCCATATGTATCTCCCGAATGGCCGGCGGGTCATCATCGCGGACGCTCCCGGCCATGAGCAGTACACCAGGAACATGGCGGTGGCTGCGTCCAATGCCGAGGTAGCGGTGCTGCTGGTAGACGCTGCACGCGGCGTTCGGCCTCAGACGTTCCGACACCTCACTGTTTGCGCACTCATGGGCGTGAAGAGCATCATCGTGGCGATCAACAAGATGGACCTCGTCGGATACGAGCACGCCACCTTCGAGGAACTGTCAGGCGCGGTGAAGGCAGCGGCGGCTCGGCTAGGGATCGACGAGGTCCTCACCATTCCGGTCAGCGCCTTCGCCGGCGACAACGTCACATCTGCGTCGGCGCGGATGCCCTGGTACCACGGTCCCTACCTTCTTCGGGCCCTCGAGGAATGGTCTCCGCCCGAGACTGTGGTCACGCCCTTCCGTTTCCCCGTTCAGTTCATCGTGCGTGCCGAGGGCAACTTCCGTGGGTATGCCGGCACAGTCGCTGCGGGTGAGGTTCGCCCCGGAGACGATGTCGTCGTCGCGGACAGTGGTGTGACCGCGAAGGTAGACCGCATCGTGGCCTTCGAGGGCGACCTCGCCCTCGCGCGGACGGGTGAAGCCGTCACGATCGTGTTGGATCGCGAAGTCGATGTGACCCGCGGTGATCTCCTCGCGGCCGCCGGAACGGATGCCCAGGGCGCTACGGCATGGCCGCAGCCGGCAGATCGGTTCTCCGCGGATGTCGTGTGGACGGGGGAGGAACCCCTGATGCACGGGCGCTCGTACATGTTGATGGTGGGTCCGCGGAGCGTTCCCGCGACGGTCACGGTGGTGCGTCACCGGCGCGATGTCGTCAGTGGTCAGCAGCTAGCCGCCCGCGTGCTCGAGATGAACGACATCGGTCGCGTCGAGGTGGCCACGGATATTCCGATCCCCCTGGATCCCTACGCCACCTGCCGGGACACGGGAGGATTCCTGCTCGTCGACCGTGTCACCGCTGACACAGTTGCTGCCGGCATGGTGACCCACTCCCTGCGTCGAGCTCTCAACGTGGTGCCCCACGACTATGAGGTCGATCGGACGGCTCGGGCGCGGTTGAAGAACCAGAGCCCTCGAGTGGTGTGGTTCACCGGGCTGCCCGGATCCGGAAAGTCCACCGTCGCGGATGCCACCGAAGGCCGTCTGCACGCCCTGGGACTGCACACCTACGTCCTCGATGGTGACAACGTTCGTACGGGACTGAACAAGGATCTCGGCTTTACGCCAGAAGATCGGGCCGAGAATGTGCGTCGTGTCGCCGAGGCCGCAAAGTTGATGCTGGATTCGGGGCTCATCGTGCTCGTGGCGCTGGTCTCTCCGTTCCGTGCTGATCGACGAGCGGCGCGCGAGATCTTCGATGAGGGCGACTTCATCGAGGTGTTCGTGGACACTCCGGTCGAGGTGTGCGCCGAGCGTGACCCGAAGGGTCTCTACGCCAAGGCATCATCAGGCACCCTGCCGAACATGACCGGAGTGGGACAGGACTACGAGCCGCCGGATCATGCCGAGGTCGTGCTCGATGGCACAGGAGATCTCGACGCCAATGTCGCTCGTCTCGTTGAACTCCTTGCAGGGGAGTGAAGGCGTGTCCGCACCGAATAAGTCCTACGACCCGGTAGGGGTCGCCTCGCTGGAAGCGGAGGCCGTGGACGCGATGGTGGAAGCGGCGCTCTCTGATATTGCTGCCGCCGGCGATCTCGACGTCCTGAAATCCGTGCGCTTGGCGCACACCGGGGATAAATCTCCCTTAGCGCTGGCGAATCGGGAGATCGGAGCCCTCCCGCCGGCGGCCAAGGCTGAGGTGGGAAAGCGCATGGGCGCCGCTCGAGGCCGAGTGCGTGAAGCGCTAGAGCAGCGGCAGGTCGTACTGGAACAGGAACGGGATGCTCGCGTGCTCATTGAGGAATCGGTGGACGTGACTGTGCCCACCGATCGCTCACCGCAGGGTGCTCGGCACCCGCTCTCCACGCTGATGGAGCGGATGGCTGATGTCTTCATTGCGATGGGCTACGGAGTCGCGGAAGGTCCGGAGGCAGAGGCTGAGTGGTTCAACTTCGACTCGCTGAACATCGCCCCCGATCACCCCGCGCGCTCCATGCAGGACACCTTCTTCGTCGGCGGTGAGTCAAGCGGTGTCGTGATGCGCACTCAGACCTCACCCATCCAGATGCGTGCCCTGCTGGAGCGTGATCTCCCGGTCTACGTGGTGGCCCCCGGTCGTGTCTACCGCACCGATGAACTCGATGCGACGCACACGCCGGTGTTCCACCAGATCGAAGGTCTCGCAGTGGACGAGGGCATCACGATGGCCCACCTGAAGGGGACCCTGGACCACCTCGCCGCTTCGATGTTCGGTGAAGGAGTCCGGACCAGGCTTCGGCCCTCCTACTTCCCCTTTACCGAGCCGAGTGCTGAACTCGATCTGGAGTGCTTCGTGTGCCGTGGAGCTTCCGTCGGTGATCCCTCGCGTCCGTGCCGCACATGCGGTAGCGAGGGCTGGATCGAATGGGGCGGTTGCGGGATGGTGAACCCCCGTGTCCTCCGGGCCGCGGGAATCGACACCGACCGCTACTCAGGCTTCGCCTTCGGAATGGGGGTCGAGCGCACTTTGATGTTCCGGCACGGAGTGACCGACATGCGCGACATGGTCGAAGGCGACGTGCGCTTCACCCGCGGCTTCGGGCTGGAGGTCTGACATGCGGGTGAGTCTGGAATGGATCCGGGAATGGGTGGATCTGCCGCCCGATGTCACCGCTCGCGATGTCGCTGAGCGGCTCATTGCCGCCGGGCTCGAGGTGGAATCGGTGGAGACCCTGGGAGAGGGATTCAACGGGACGCTCCTGGTGGGCCACGTGCGTGAGATCGAGGAACTCACCGGATTCAAGAAGCCGATTCGCTGGTGTCAGGTCGATGTGGGGTCCGCCGGCTCAGGGGTCCGAGGAATCATCTGCGGTGCGAGCAACTTCGCTGTCGGTGACCGAGTCGCGGTGGCGCTGCCAGGCACGATCCTCCCCGGTGATTTCCAGATCGCTGCTCGAGAGACCTACGGTCACGTCTCCGACGGCATGATCTGCTCGGAGCGCGAACTCGGCCTCGGCGAGGATCATGCGGGCATCATCGTGCTTGACGCGGGTGACGTCGGGGACGACGCCGCAGCCTTACTCGGTGTCGGGGATGAGGTGCTCGACATCGCAGTCACTCCCGATCGCGGCTATGCACTCTCGGTTCGCGGTGTCGCTCGCGAGGTCGCCACAGCCTTCGGCTTTCCGTTCGTCGATCAGGCGATGGAGCTGGCGGAACTCCCTGCTCCCGGTGAAGCGGCGCCGCCCTGGGAATGCTCGGTGGCCGACCCGAGTGTGGCGGATCTGTTCACGCTGCGGCGCATCATCGGATTCGATCCGAAGGCAGCGACTCCTGCCTGGATGAGCCGGCGCCTCATCTCCGCGGGCATGCGTCCTGTCTCCCTCGCCGTCGATGTCACCAACTACGTGATGCTCGAGTACGGCCAGCCCCTGCACGCTTTCGACGGAGGAACGCTCCACGGAGCCGTTCGCGCTGATCGAGCGGGCGATGACCGGAAACTGACGACCCTCGATCACGTCGAGCGCACCCTCGATCCGACGGACATCGTCATTCGGGACGACTCGGGACCGATCGGCCTTGCGGGAACGATGGGTGGCCTCGCCACGGAGATCACCGATGACAGCACGGACATCGTGCTCGAGGCGGCTCACTTCGATCCGATCGCGGTCGCTCGCACGGTTCGCCGCCACCGGTTGCCGAGCGAGGCGTCGCGGAGGTTCGAGCGGGGAGTCGACCGCGTCATCGCTCCCTACGCCTCTGCGCGTGCCGCACAGTTGTTGCTCGAGCACGGTGGGGGAGAGTACGTCGGGATGACCGCTTGGGAGTCGCCATACTCGCCGACCGTCATCGAGATGTCAGTCGATCTTCCGGCACGAACCGCCGGAATGGATATCTCCGAAGAGCTCGTCGTGCAGCGGCTCGGCGAGGTGGGCTGCGACGTCGACATCGATGCTGGCCTCGCGAAGGTCACGGTTCCGCCATGGCGATCCGATCTCACCGATCCGGCGGACCTCGTCGAGGAGGTCATTCGCCTCGGTGGATACGACGCAGTGCCCTCGGTCCTGCCTGCGGCACCCTCGGGTTTTGGTCTCACTCGAGACCAGCGCCTGCGCAAGCGCGTCGCGCTTGCTCTCGCTGGATCGGGTGTCGCTGAGATCCTGTCCTACCCCTTCATTGGGGCAGAGGAACTCGATGCCCTTCAGATCCCGGCCGACGATGATCGACGTTCTGCGCCGCTCCTCGCTAATCCTTTGCGCGATGAGCAGCCGATGTTGCGCACGACCCTTCTTCCCGGACTCCTCGCCGCACTCCGACGCAGCGTGGCGCGGGGGAGCCACGACATGGCGCTGAGCGAAATCGGTCGCGTGTTCTTTCGACGTCCAGGCCAACAACCCGCGGGCAGCGACAATCCGCCGCGGCCGCCGGTGGAAGTTCGGCCGACGGCGGCGCAGATCGCGGAACTCGAGGCGCTCCTTCCCGATCAACCGCGACATCTGGCTGCGGTCTTCACCGGCCTGCGCGAGCGATCGGGATGGTGGGGGAGCGGTGTTGCCTACGACTGGGCAGACGCAATCCAGGCGGCTCGCAGCGTCGCATCGGTCGTGGGTGTTGACCTGATCGTGGAGCAGGGTCAGGACGCGCCCTTCCATCCAGGACGAACGGCGGCGCTAAAGATCGGCGATCGCGTCATCGGATATGCCGGTGAGTTGCATCCGCGGGTCATCGCGGCGATGTCGGTGCCCGAGCGGACGGTTGCCTTCGAGCTCGATCTCGATGCTCTGCTCGCCCATAGCGTCGATGCAGTCCCGGCTCCCCATGTCGGCACCCAGCCGATGGCTAAGGAAGACCTGGCGGTCATCGTCGACGAGTCGATCCCCGCCGAGCTCATTGCTGCGACGCTGCGCGAGGGAGGCGGGGACCTGCTCGAGTCGGTTCGGCTGTTCGACATCTATGCCGGCCCTCAGGTGCCGCAGGGAAGCCGATCCCTGGCCTTCGCGCTGCGCATGCGTGCCCCGGATCGCACCCTGTCGGCCGAGGAGATCGCCGGAGTTCGCGATGGGGCGCTCCACTTGGCGACCGAGCGGCACGGGGCTGTTCTCCGCGGGGCGTGACGATCCGCTCAACGCAAAATATGTGGATATGCGTATACTCTTCCCATGGTCTTCCAGGTAGCGGTCGCGGGTGCCTCGGGCTACGCCGGGGGTGAACTGCTGCGTCTGATCACGGCGCATCCCGATCTCGATCTCACGGTCGTGGCTGCGGGGTCGAAAGCCGGCCAGACCGTGGGGCAGATCCATCCCCAGTTGGCCGACTTGGCCGATCGTCCACTCGTGGGCACGGATGCCGACGTCCTGGGGACCGCCGACCTCATCTTCTTGGCCCTGCCGCACGGTGAGTCCGCGGCCATCGCGGCAGCCCTCGGCCCGGAGGCGATGATCGTCGATCTGGGGGCGGACTTCCGGCTGGCCGATGATGGCGCCTGGCGGCACTACTACGGCGGGGCCCATGCTGGGACCTGGGTGTATGGCCTACCGGAGTTGCCGGGATCGAGGGAACGCATCGCCGAAGCCCAGCAGGTGGCCAATCCCGGGTGCTATCCAACGGCCACGATCCTGGCGCTTGCGCCGTTGCTGGCCGCGGATCTCGTCGATGGAGCGGATGTCGTCGTCGTCGCGGCGTCGGGCACATCCGGTGCTGGCCGGTCACCCTCGGAGTCGCTCCTGGCTAGCCAGGTCATGGGCTCGATGTCGGCCTACAAGGTGGGCGGCGTGCATCAGCACATCCCCGAGATGGAGCAGGGACTTTCGCAGGCGGCGGGAACTCCGGTCCGCGTGTCCTTCACCCCGCTCCTGGCGCCTATGTCGCGGGGAATCCTCGCCACGGTCAGTGCGCCGCTCGGCGAGGGCGTCGAAGTCGATGCGCTGCGCGAGTGCCTGCATGCTGCCTACGCCCACGAGCCCTTCATCTCCGTTCTCCCCCAGGGGCAGTGGCCAGCGACCTCGTCGACCTACGGAGCCAACACGGTGCAGATCCAGGTTGCTGCGGATACTCATGCCGGCCGTGTTGCTGTCGTCGCAGCGATGGACAACCTGGTCAAGGGAGCCGCAGGGCAGGCGATCCAAAATGCCAACCTGATGCTCGGATTGCCCGAGACGACCGGCCTGTCCCTGGATGGAGTCGCGCCATGAGCGTGACGACCCCGGCAGGCTTTACTGCGTCAGGGATAGCTGCAGGGATCAAGGCGAGTGGCGCTCCCGACGTTGCCCTCGTTGTCAACGAGGGGCCGACACAGGTGGCATGTGGGGTCTTCACGTCCAACAGATTTCCCGCTGCCCCGGTCCTGTGGAGCCGTCAAGTGCTCGTCGATGGGGAAGCGCACGCGATCGTGCTGAACTCTGGCGGGGCGAATGCGTGTACGGGTCCCGAAGGCTTCGCCGACACCCATGCGACTGCTGAGCATGTCGCCGAAGCGCTGTCGGCTCGCGGCGTGGATGTCGGGGCGGGCGACGTCATCGTGTGCTCGACCGGGTTGATCGGAGAGCGGCTCCCGATGACGAACCTGCTCGCAGGAGTCGACGAGTGCGCGCGCACGTTGTCAGCGTCCGGCGGAGCTGATGCGGCTCGGGCGATCATGACGACGGACTCAGTTCCGAAGCAGGCAACGAGTGAGGGTCCGGGCTATGTCGTTGCTGGCATGGCAAAGGGTGCGGGGATGCTTGCGCCGGGCCTGGCCACCATGCTCGTGGTGCTCACCACCGATGCCGAAGTCGATCTGCATGCCGCGCGCACCGCGTTGACCGAGGCGACGCGACGCACCTTCGATCGCATCGACTCCGATGGTTGCATGTCGACCAATGACACCGTCGTCCTCATGGCGAGTGGAGCCAGCGGGATCTCTCCTGAGCCGGATGAGTTCGCCGGGCATGTGTTCACTGTGTGCGCAGATCTGGCTCGCCAGTTGATCGCAGATGCCGAGGGAGCGAGTAAGGATATCCGGATCGATGTAGTCAATGCCCTCACTGAAGATGAAGCGGTCGAGATTGGACGGGCAGTGGCTCGCAGCAATCTGCTGAAGTGCGCGATTCACGGCGAGGATCCCAACTGGGGTCGGGTGCTCTCGGCCATAGGCACGACGTCGGCAACGTTCGAATCTGATCAGGTCGACGTCGCCATCAACGACATCTGGATCGCTCGCGGAGGTGCGGCGGGGGAAGCGCGCGAGGGTGTCGACATGTCTGGACGCGACGTCGTGATCCGTATCGATCTCCATGCGGGGAATGACTCGGCAACGGTGTGGACCAACGACCTCACGGCGGACTACGTGCATGAGAATTCCGCCTACTCGACCTGAGTGCACTCGACTGGAGAGGTAGATCGATGACCCTCGATGCGCATGACAAGGCTGCCGTGCTGGCGTCGGCCCTGCCCTGGCTTGAGCGTTTCCGGGGCGCGACCGTCGTGGTCAAGTTCGGCGGTAATGCGATGGTGGACGATGCCCTCACCCAAGCATTCGCTGAAGACGTGGTGTTCCTTCGGCTCGCGGGACTGCGGCCTGTTGTCGTCCATGGCGGTGGACCGCAGATCTCCTCGATGCTCGATCGACTCGGGGTGGAAAGCGAATTCCGAGGTGGCCTGAGAGTGACGACCCCGGAGGCTATGGAGATCGTTCGCATGGTCCTCACCGGGCAGGTGCAGCGTGAAATCGTGAGTTCCATCAACGCCCACGGTCCCTTCGCCGTGGGACTCTCCGGTGATGATGCCCATCTGTTCACCGCTGAGCGTCGCTCCGTTGTCGTCGATGGCGAAGAGGTCGATCTCGGCCAGGTCGGTGACGTGGTCGAGGTGAACCCGCAATTCGTGTCGGATCTGCTTGATGACGGAAGGATTCCCGTCGTCTCGACTGTGGCGAGTGATCGCAGCGGAGTGCCCCACAATGTCAACGCTGACACCGCGGCCGCCGCGCTCGCGGTGGCTCTCGATGCCAAGAAACTCGTCGTGCTGACAGACGTCGAGGGCCTCTATGCCGACTGGCCTGTGAGCACCGAGGTCGTGCGAAGGATCACTCCGAGCGAACTGTCCGACCTCCTGCCCTCTCTCGACGCGGGAATGCGTCCGAAGATGGAGGCCTGCCTGCGAGCGGTGTCCGCAGGAGTTCCACGCGCACACGTGATCGACGGACGAGTAGCGCACTCGCTCTTGGTGGAGGTCTTCACCGATGAGGGGGTCGGCACCATGGTCACCACGGAGGTGGGAACACCATGACGTCATCCACGACATCGTCCGCGATGACCGATATCTCGGCAGAGGCCGCTGCCGACTGGGCATCACGTTGGCAACGCAGCCTGATGGACAACTACGGGACCCCACCCCTGACCATCGTCCGGGGGAGGGGGACCCGGCTCTTCGACGCCGAGGGCAGGGAATACCTGGACCTGCTCGCCGGCATCGCGGTGAATGCGCTCGGCCATGCTCACCCCGCCGTAGTGTCCGCCGTGAGCGAGCAGGTGGCGATCCTGGGACACACCAGCAATCTCGCCATCAATCCACAGGCGGTGCAACTAGCCGAGAAACTGATCTCCCTGCTCGACCCCAGTGGCACTAGGACAGCCCGCGTGCTGTTTTGCAATTCCGGCGCGGAGGCGAACGAGGCGGCCTTCAAGATCACACGCCTGACTGGTCGCACCCGCGTCATCGTGGCGGATCAGTCATTCCACGGTCGGACGATGGGAGCCCTCGCTCTGACCGCGCAGCCGGCGAAGCAGGATCCGTTTCGGCCCCTACCCGGCGAGGTCACCGTGGTGCCCTTCGGCGACGTCTCGGCCCTCGAAGCAGCGGTCGATGAGTCGGTTGCCGCAGTGTTCCTCGAGCCCATCCAGGGCGAGGGAGGGGTCATTCCCGCACCTGACGGATACCTCTCAGCGGCGCGCGACATCACCCGGCGACACGGTGCACTTCTCGTCTGCGATGAGGTTCAGTCGGGGATCGGCCGGACGGGTGACTGGTTCGCTCATCAGCACGAAAGGATCGAGCCCGACATCGTGACGCTCGCGAAGGGCCTCGGGGGTGGGCTGCCCATTGGCGCCTGCGTGGCGTTCGGGGAGGCCGCGGTATTGCTCGGGCCGGGATCCCATGGCACGACCTTCGGTGGCAACCCGATTAGTTGCGCCGCTGCGATTGCGGTGTTGGACACGATCGAGGTGGATGGCCTTCTCGAGCGTGTCCGCACGATGCACGATGAGCTCGTGGACGTGCTGTGCGCACCAGAGCAGGTTCTAGGGGTCCGCGGACGAGGATTGCTTCTCGGTGTGATGCTTGATGGCTCCTTCGCCGGTGAGGTGGAGGCAGTTGCGCGTGAGCATGGAGTCATCGTCAACGCGGTCCGGCCCGATGCGGTGAGGATTGCGCCGCCGCTCATCCTGGATGACAGCGACGTCGAATACCTCCGTCGTCGGTGGCCCGGCATCGTCGATCAGGCGGCTGAGCGGCACCACCAGGAATCGCGGTGAGCATCATGACGGCACCTGATACCCCGACGGCGCGACGCTCGCGGATTGAGCAGATCATCTCCCGCTCGACGATCACCTCCCAGGAGCAACTTCGAGCTGCACTCGCCCAGGAGGGGTTGGAGGTGACTCAGGCCACCCTGTCGCGTGACCTGGCAGATCTTGGCGCAGTGAAGCGCGCCGACGCCCATGGAGTGATGGCCTACACCGTGCCCGACAGTGCTCGGGGAACGAATGGCGAGCGACCTGACCAGCGGCTGGGCCGGATGCTGGCTGAAGTTCTCGTCAGTGCGGATCATTCCGGGAACATCGTCGTGCTGCGGACGCCACCGGGAGCCGCACAGTACCTCGCCAGTGCCGTGGATGCCGGAGGCTGGGATTCCATCATCGGTACCGTTGCAGGGGATGACACCGTTTTGTTGGTCACGAAGGATCCTCGAGGCGGGGCTGACGTGGCGCACTGGTTCTTGCAGTGGGCCGAGAAGGGATGAGTGATGTCGACCGCTGACTCCACGCGACTGTGGGGTGGACGCTTCGCCTCCGGCCCCTCCGATGCGATGGCGGCCCTGTCCCTGTCGGTGCACTTCGACTGGCGCCTGGCTCTCTACGACATTGCTCAGACACGCGCGCATGCTCGTGTCCTGCATACCGCAGGCCTGCTCGATGATTCCGAGGTCGCCGAAGTGGAGCAGGCTCTCGATTCCCTCGCCGCGGATGTGGCGTCTGGATCAGCGCAGCCGATCGCGGCGGATGAGGATGTGCACACCGCGGTCGAGAGACTTCTGTTGGAACGCCTTGGTTCACTGGGCGGCAAGTTGCGAGCGGGACGCAGCCGAAACGATCAGGTATCCACTGACTTCCGGCTCTATCTACGGGATGAGGCTCGCGCCATCGCAGGCGAAGTCATCGATCTGCAACGAGCCCTCGTGGCGCAAGCGAGGTCGATGGTGGATGTCATCGCCCCCGGCTTCACACATCTCCAGCACGCCCAACCAGTGTCCTTCGGGCATGAACTCGCCAAGCATGTCCATGCACTCGCTCGGGATATCGAGCGCTTGCAGGACTGGGACCGCCGGGCATCCAGGTCGCCGCTCGGAGCCGGTGCCCTGGCGGGGTCCTCACTCGGTCTCGATCCCCATGCGGTGGCGAGAGACCTGGGTCTCGGTGAGCCGCTGGCGAACAGTATCGATGCAGTGAGCGATCGGGACTGGGTGGCGGAGTTCCTGTTCGCCACCGCAATGATCGGAGTTCACCTGTCCCGGTTGGCCGAAGAGGTCATCTTGATGACCTCACGAGAGTTCGCCTGGGCCAGGCTCGACGATGCCTGGTCGACAGGCTCCTCGATCATGCCGCAGAAGAAGAACCCTGATGTCGCTGAGCTCGCCCGCGGAAAGTCGGGACGATTGATCGGCAACCTCACCGGCCTCCTCGCGACTCTCAAGGGCCTGCCGTTCGCCTATAACCGTGATCTGCAGGAAGACAAGGAGCCGGTCTTCGATTCGATTGACCAACTCCATCTCGTCCTGCCGGCGATGACGGGCATGATCGCGACCCTGGTCTTCGATGCAGATCGCATGTCGGCGTCAGCGCCGGAGGGATTCTCACTCGCCACCGACATCGCCGAATGGCTCGTGCGCGAGGGAGTGACGTTCCGGGAGGCCCATGAGATCGCTGGTGCCTGCGTTGCCGCCGCCGAATCCCGCGGGGTGGAACTGCATGAACTCACCGACGCGGAGTTCCGCGACATCTCGACGCATGTGTCTCCGGAGGTGCGGCAGGTGTTGAGCGTGGAGGGTTCGGTGGACTCCCGGGATGCGTTCGGGGGGACGGCTCGGGTCCGCGTGCGCGAGCAACTCGCCGCGCTGGACGCGGTGCTCGATGCGGCCGACCGCTGGGCCCGTGACACCGACTGAGCAACGTCGAGTCCTCGGCCTCGCGCCGAGGGTGTGGTGGGCTGCGGTGGGAACCATCGCGGTGGTCATCACGTTCGTCTCTCTTCTGCCCCCGCGCGGCACGCCTGGGCCGCAGATCGCCGACCTAGGCGAGGTCATCGCCACGACCGGGCACATCGTGGGCTACCTGCTGCTCGCCGCGCTAATCATCCTCGCGCAGCGACATCCTCAACCGTGGTTGGCGTGGATCGTCGTGACCGGATACGGCGCGCTCATCGAAATCCTGCAGGGACAATTCGCGCTGCGGTCCTTCCAGTGGAGCGACATCGCGGCGAACTCACTCGGTGCGGCGGTGGGGATCGGTCTCGCGGTTCTCACTCGCCGGCGATGGGCCGCAGCCGATGCTCGGCTGGCCGCGGAGGAACCCGGGTGAGCCGTCGGCTGCTCTCGCGTTCTGCAGATCAGGTCGCACCCCGATTGCTCGGCTCCGTGCTGACGGTTGTTTCCGCGGAAACACCTGTGAGCGTGCGGATCACCGAGGTGGAGGCCTATGGCGGGGTGGGGGAGGACCCGGGTTCGCACGCGTATCGCGGTAAGACACCGCGCAATGCTACGATGTTCGGACCACCCGGCCTGCTCTACGTGTATTTCACCTACGGCATGTATTGGTGCTGCAATGTCGTCACCGGGCCTGAAGGGCAGGCAGGTGCGGTGCTGCTCCGGGCCGGCGAGGTCATCGAGGGCGTTGATCTGGCCCGGGAGCGTCGGACGAGAGCGAAGTCTGATCGCGACCTTGCCCGCGGGCCGGCGCGATTGACCAAGGCGCTCG
>CAZVCZ010000016.1:0-251 GCA_964626275.1 uncultured Bifidobacteriaceae bacterium
ACCGTGGCCGGAGTCGCGATCGGCGCCGTGATCGGCGTGATCGGTTCGACCACTCGACATCATCGGCTCGCTGCCCTCGGCTGGGCAGCCCCGATGGGATACATGCTTGGCAACCTGGCGGCCTCAGCCTGGATCGGCCGCGGGGAGTCGCCGGCTGTGCGCGCTCGCATTCCCGCGGCACTCGCGACTATGCACCTCGCGTGGGGAGCCGGCTTCCTTCGCGGGGCCTGACAAATCCACGCCCCCCGGAC
>CAZVCZ010000016.1:261-21804 GCA_964626275.1 uncultured Bifidobacteriaceae bacterium
CGCGCTGGGACGTCCTAGTCCTCGGTAGGTGAAACCCGCATCACGCCACGCGGCGAGATCGAGGGCGTTGCGCGCATCGACGACGACGCGCTGGCGCATCGCCTCGGCGATGCTGGCCGGATCGATGTCGAGATAGTCGCGCCATTCGGTGAGCAGCAGCACCGCGTCAGCACCCGCGACCGCATCCTGGGGCGACTCGGCATAGGCCAAGTGAGGGAACGACTCCCGGGCATTACCCATCGCCCGCGGATCATGCACCACCACCTCAGCACCCTCGGTGTAGATCGCTGCCGCCACATCCAGCGCCGGCGAATCCCGAACATCGTCGCTGTTGGGCTTGAATGCCGCTCCCCACACCGCAACCACACGATCACGGAACCTGCCCCCCACCGCCTCACGCGCGAGATCGACCGTGCGGCGACTTCGACGCAGGTTGATCTCATCCACCTCCCGCAGGAACGTCAGCGCCTGATCCACACCCAGTTCCCCCGCGCGTGCCATGAACGCGCGAATATCCTTCGGCAGGCAGCCACCCCCGAATCCCAGGCCCGCGCGCAGGAACTGCTCGCCGATCCTCGGATCCATGCCCAGTGCGGTCGACAACGTCACCACATCCGCGCCAGTCGCCTCGCACACCTCCGACATCGCGTTGATGAACGAGATCTTCGTCGCCAGGAACGCATTCGCCGAGACCTTCACCAACTCCGCGGTCGCCAGATCGGTCACCAACCACGGCACATCCTTAGCCAGCAACTGCGCATACACCTCACGCAGCGGCACCTCATCCCCCGGATCATCGATCCCGACGACGAGACGATCCGGATCCAGGGTGTCCGCCACAGCATGACCCTCGCGGAGGAACTCAGGGTTCCACGCGACATGCACGCCTGCGCCCGCCGGCGCCAACGCCTGCAGCCGCGCGGTCATCTCCGCCGCCGTCCCCACCGGAACCGTGGACTTCCCGACCACCAGCGTCGGTGACTTCAGATGAGGCGCTAGCCCCTCCACCGCAGCCCACACCTGCGACAGATCCGCGGCATAGGCGCTCGCGCGCTGCGGGGTCCCCACGCACACGAAGTGCACCTGCGCCCCCGCCACGTCCGCCGGATCAGTCGAGAAACGAAGGCGACCCGAGGCCAGACTGCGCTGCAAGACCTCCGGCAGACCCGGCTCGAAGAAGGGCACCTCCCCCGCCGACAACGCCGCTACCTTCACCGGATCCGCATCGATCCCCACAACCTCATGGCCGAGCTCGGCCATGCAGGCAGCATGCGTCGCCCCCAGATAGCCCGTCCCGATGACGCTAATGCGCATACCCGCGAGCGTAGTGGGCGTACCCTCGTCGACTGTGGCCTACACCGTCTATGACCCCGACCTCACACCGCATCCGCCGGAATCATCCCGGGTGACGCTGTCACGGGTCATGGAGGTGATGGACGCCAACAACCTGGGCAATGTCCATGGCGGAGTGATCATGCGTACGGTCGACACGACCGCGGGGACCTGCGCTACCCGACACTGCGGCGGTCCCGCGGTCACGGCGTTCATGGACGAGATGGCATTTCTCGAACCGGTTCGCATCGGTGACATCCTCATCACGAAGGCCTCGGTGAACTGGACGGGGAAGACGTCTCTCGAAGTCGGGGTGCGGGTGGAGGCGCAGCGTTATGGCGAGATCGAGCCGAGCCACGTCGGCTCTGCCTATCTCGTCTTCGTCGCCATCGACGACGACGGCGAACCTCGCCGGGTGCGCCCGATCGAGCCTCTCACCGAGGTCGACAAGCGTCGCTTCCACGAAGCGGAGATCCGCCGCGAGAGTCGGCTCGCGAGGCGTGCCGCGATCCGGGACTACCGCCACGACATCGGCTAAGCCTCCCCGCGGACACTCCCGCCATTCGATGCCCTCCCCCATTCGATGACAGGGCACGCGTCCATCACCATGGCTGCACCCGCATCGACCACGCGTTGCGCTGCGTCCTCATCGATCACGTCGAGTTGAAACCACACTGCGCCGGCACCGGCCTCGATCGCCGCGTCAGCGAACTCACCCGCACGCGACGATCGGACGAACACATCGACGACATCGGGGGCTCCGTGGACGGCGACGGCTTCATCGATCGACCGGAAGCCTTGGACCCCATGCACTGTCTCCGCCCTCGGATGGATCGGCACGATCTGCTTGCCCTTGGCCTGCAGGAAGGCAGCGACGCCGTAGGCGGCCCGCTCCGGTGAGTCACCGAGTCCGACGACGAACCAGGTCTGGGCGTCTCGGAGGAGCCTGTCTTTCGTTTCCCGGTCGCCGTAGAGGCGTGCGTCACGCACGATGGCGAACTCGCTCGCCCTTGGCCTGCGCGGCCTCCCGCAGCGAGTCGGCGAAGTCTGCGAGCCGCTCGGACAGATCCGGGTCACCGATCGCGAGCATGCGCACCGCGAGCAAACCGGCATTGCGGGCATTGCCCACACCCACCGTCGCCACCGGCACTCCAGCGGGCATCTGCACGATCGACAGGAGCGAATCCAGCCCATCGAGCTGGGCGAGCGGAACAGGAACGCCGATGACCGGCAGCGTCGTCATCGACGCCACCATGCCGGGCAGGTGCGCAGCTCCACCTGCTCCGGCGATGATCACTCGAAGCCCTCGGTCTGCAGCGGACTCGGCATAGGCGAGCATCTCCCGGGGCATGCGGTGCGCGGACACGACATCTGCCTCGTAGTCGACACCAAACTCCTCGCACACGGCGGCGGCCGCTTCCATCACCGGCCAGTCGGAGTCGCTGCCCATGATGATGCCGACGCGCGGGGCGGTGGTGGCTGTTGGTTCACTCATCGATGACTCCCATCAGGTAGTCCGCCCCGTGGTGGGCGCGTTCGAGCAGGGCGTCGAGATCATCCCCCACCACCGTGACATGACCGAGCTTCCGGCGTGGGCGGATGGCCTTGCCGTAGAGATGGACATGCAAGCCCGGGTCCCGGGCCATGATGTGCCGGAAGGCCTCGTGCAGGGGCCGAACCGGGCCGGGCGGACCGACGACGTTGACCATGACGGCATGCGGGGCGACGAGCCGCGGATCGCCGAGCGGCCAGTCCAGGACGGCGCGAAGGTGATTCTCGAACTGGCTGGTGATCGCACCCTCGATCGACCAATGCCCGGAGTTGTGCGGTCGCATCGCGAGCTCATTCACCACGATCCGCCCGTCGACGACGAACATCTCAACCGCCAACATGCCGACGCAGTCGAGTTCCCCCGCGATGCGAAGAGCAAGTTCACTCGCCTCGACGGCCAGGGTCTCATCGAGATCGGGAGCGGGGGCGACGACCTCAGCGCACATCCCGTCGACCTGGACGGTCTGCACCACTGGATAGGCGACGGCCTGGCCATGCGGGGACCGTGCGACCTGAGCGGAGATCTCCATATCGAAGTCCAGGAACTGCTCCACCAGCCATACCGCGTCCGGAGCCAGGGGGTTGTCCTCCATCACTTCGATCGCCGATGGCAGGTCGTCGACCACCCACACGCCGCGACCGTCATAACCACCGCGCGACACCTTCAACACCAGCGGCCAGCCGTGCTCCTCGCCCATCTCGGCGATCTGCTCGGGTCGCTCGACCCGGGCCCACGCCGGGACGGGAGCACCGAGTTCGCTCAAGCTCGCGCGCATGTGCCACTTGTCCTGCGCGTGGCGCAGCGCACTTGGACCGGGCCGCACCATGACGCCGCGACTTTGCAGGCTTTCCAATAGGGCCGGGGGAACATGCTCGTGGTCGAAGGTGATGACATCGTTCGCCGCAGCAAGACGCTCGAGTGCCTCGGGATCATCGTGGTGGCCGAGGATCACCCGTCGAATCACCTGAGCTGCCGACTCATCCTCGTTCGTGGCGAGGACGGAGAAGTCGATCCCCAGGGCCGCAGCGGGCGCGGCCGACATGCGCGCCAACTGCCCACCACCGACGATCCCCACCCGCGGACCGATCCCAACGCTGGTCGACGTGAGGGGGTTCACAGTCCACGATGCTAGTGATGACCGGTCTGCCCCCGACATTCGCAGGCCACGTGGGGGTATCCTTCAGCGGTGT
Source organism: uncultured Bifidobacteriaceae bacterium (assembly GCA_964626275.1). Taxonomy (GTDB): domain Bacteria; phylum Actinomycetota; class Actinomycetes; order S36-B12; family S36-B12; genus M55B157. The sequence goes on from CAZVCZ010000016.1 coordinate 4,336, forward strand.
CCCAGGAACGTCTCGCCCATGTCGCAGACCGATCACCGGTCGTCGCGCGCCTGGCCTCATGGCTCCAGGAGACTGGGCGGACCCTCCTGCGCGAGATCGCCAAGTTCGGCGTGGTGGGCCTCATCGCCCTGGTCGTCGACGTGGGCCTGTTCAACATCCTGCGCTACGCCGGTGGCGAGGGTCCGTTCTACGACCGGCCGCTGACCGCGAAGGCGATCAGCGTGATCGCGGCGACAACCGTCGCCTACTTCGGCAACCGCTACTGGACCTTCCGCCATCGCGGCCGCACAGGCATGGGCCGCGAATACTTCTTGTTCTTCCTCCTCAACGGCATCGGCATGCTCATCGCACTGTCCTGCCTGTGGTTCAGCCACTATGCCCTCGGCCTCACCAGCCCCCTCGCGGACAACATCAGCGCCAACGTCGTCGGCCTCGCACTCGGGACCATCTTCCGCTTCTGGTCCTATCGACGCTGGGTCTTCCCCGCGATCCCCCTGAGCGAGTCCCCGATCACCAACGCTGCGATCCAGCCTGCACCCGCAGCCGATCAGGCTCACTGATCTCGAAGGATCGGATCACCCCGACCCCGCGCACTCGTCGGGGGGCGGTCTGGCGAATCACCACCGCGGAGTCGCTGGACAAGGCCAGTGCCGTGGCCGCATCCACCCGAGTCGTGCCCGGCCTGGCGAGCGCTGTCAGCCGACTGGCCAGGTTCACCGTCGATCCGAAAACGTCGCCTATCCGTCGCAGCACAGGCCCTGTCGCCACACCGATGCGAAGTTCGGGCAGGTCGGGGTGGGCCGCGCACCTGTCATGGAGCGCGAAGGCCGCATCGGCGGCCTGACCGGCGTCGTCGGCTACGAAGAGGATCTCGTCACCCACCGTCTTGATGAGGTTCGCCCCCATCTCGGCCACCACGTCCGTGCTGATCTCCTCGAATCCCTCGACGAGTCGAGCGAGATCGGCATCCTCGAGTTGTCGGGCCAGCCGGGTGAAGCCGACGAGATCAGCGAAGACGATCGTGGCCGCGGAGGAATCATCGTCATCGGCCCGAGCCAGTCGACGTTCCATCACCGCCGCGACGTGACGGCGCCAGACGTGGACCAGCAGCGATTGCATCGCCGGCAGCAGTGCTGCTGCGCGTTGGAAGACGATGCCCAGCGCATCATCCTCATCGAGGAGATCCAGGGCGTCGGCGTCGAGTTCGCCGCTATCGACGAGTGCTCGACCGAGCGCTTCGACCTCCCAGTCGGCCAGCCGTGCCGTCGTCTGGCCCAGCGCCCGAGCGATCGTGATCGCCACGGTCTGGTCGATCAATCCTTCGTCGATCAGATCGGCCACGGTGTCGAGCGCTTCGAGATCGGCGTCGGTGAAGATGCGGGCTCCGCGGGAATCCGGGAAACCCATGGCACGCCACATCGCGCGCGCTACCGGCTCGCTGATCCGAGTCCGCGCGAGCAGTTCGTCACGGGTGTAGGCGGGCTCCCCGCCCAGCAGGAGCCGATCCACGGCCACCATGAGCCGAGTGGCGGGGTCCCGTGCTGTCACGACCCGTCTCCAGGAAGCACGGGATCGCCCCCTGACTCGGCACTGCGCCGGCGACGGCGGTCGTCATCCTCTTCGTGCAATCGGTAGACCTCGCGCTGGATCACCTCGACGTTCGGGACGTCATCGATGACAAGGTCCTCATCCCCCGCCGACTCGATCTCGAGTCGACCGTAATTCAAGATGCGACCGAAGAAGCTGATCTCGAAGGAGACGTTGTTCACCTTCGCCAGCGGCATGTCTCGGCCGCGCTTCGCCACCAGGCCAGCGCGAGTGATGACGCGGCGGTTGGTGAACACGTACTGGGTGGTGATCCAGTACAGGAACGGTCGGAGAGCGAAGACGATGATGAGTGAGACTCCGACGACGATGATCACCCAGCGCCCGATCGACCCCAGCCCGCCGGAGAACCACGACCCCCACATGATGGCGAGCCAGGTGCCGATGAACACGACGGCGACGAGGAGCAGCGCGGGGATGATCAGGGCGCGCCAGTGCGGCTTGAGTTCGAAGACGATGGTCTCGCCCTCGCCGAGGAGTCGTCGGGGATATCCCATTTGCGCATCGTGCCACGCAAGGATGGCCTTGCGTGGGCGGATCAGCGAGGAAGGCTGACGTGATCACCCCGCACGTGGTGCGAGGCTCACATCCCCGGCGGTGACTGCGACGATGTCCGACTCCGGCGCGCCTCGGCCCTCGCGCGATGCCGGGCGCACGAGGAGTCGCCCGGCCTCATCGATGTCGAGCGCCGTGCCCTGCCACATCGGACCGGCGTCCACCTCACGCACCATCACCGAACGCCCCAGCGTCACGCAACGCTGGCGATAGTGCGCCAGGCCGAACTCACCCGCGCACCAGTCCCGATAAGCCTCCGCGATCGCGTCCAGGACTTCGACGGCGGTCTCCTCCCGCGTGACCCGACTCCCCTCCAACATCAGCGACGTCGCTCCTTCGGGGAGCCCGTCCCGCGGCGTCGTCGCGTTGAGCCCGACGCCGATGATGACCGCACCATCGGGCAGTCGCTCGGCGAGAACCCCGGCCAACTTCGCCACCCCGGACTCATCGCCAACTTCAGCATCGCCACTCGCATTCTCGACGACGACATCATTGGGCCACTTCACGGCGGCCGGGACGCCGGCCGCGGCGGCCATGCGATCGGCGATGCGCAGACCGACGAGTAGGGGCAGCACCCCAAGGGACCCCAGCGAACCGTCGTCGGGTCGGACGAGGACGCTTGCCTGCACACCCATGCCGGGAGGCGACTGCCAATGTCGCCCGTGGCGACCACGGCCCTGCGTCTGCTCGTCGGCGAGAATCGACGTTCCCTCCGCCCGACCCTGCGCTGCCTGCTGCCGCATCCAGGTCATCGTCGAATCGATTCGATCGACCACGACGGGGCTGCCCCAGGGCGCCCAGGTCGGCCGCTGAGGAAGCTCCTCGACAGCACGGGCGAGCAGATGCGCCCGGGTCGGTGCTTTGCTCACCTGGCTACAGTACGCAGCGTGACGACCCCGGACGAAGCATCGGTCGATCCCAGCTCCGCGCCACGGACGACCGCAGAGAAATCCGCCGATCTCGAACGCCGCCGCGCTGAGGCCCGCGACCGACGATCCGCCGCAGTCGACAAGCAGCACGCAAAGGGGAAGATGACCGCCTGGGAGCGCATCCAGGCTCTCCTCGATCCCGGTTCGTTCACCCAGGTCGACGGCCTGGCTCGCCACCGCTCGCACAACTTCGGCCTCTACGAGAACCGCCCCTACGGCGACGGGGTCATCACCGGCTACGGGACCGTCGACGGTCGCCCGGTGTGCGTCTTCGCCCAGGACTTCACCGTCTTCGGTGGTTCGCTCGGTGAGGTCTTCGGCGAGAAGATCGTCAAGATCATGGACCTCGCCATGAAGACCGGATGCCCGGTGATCGGCCTCAACGACTCCGGTGGTGCGCGCATCCAGGAGGGTGTGGTGTCCCTCGGTCTCTACGGCGAGATCTTCTATCGCAATGTCCAAGCCTCGGGGGTCATCCCGCAGATCTCACTCATCATGGGGCCGTGCGCTGGTGGTGCGGTCTATTCCCCCGCCATCACCGACTTCACCGTGATGGTGGATCAAACCTCGCACATGTTCATCACCGGACCCGATGTCATCAAGACGGTGACCGGTGAGGATGTCGCGTTCGAGGACCTCGGCGGTGCACGCTCGCACAACACCAAGTCCGGCGTGGCGCATTACATGGCCAGCGACGAAGAGGATGCCTTCGACTACGTCCGAGCCCTGCTGTCTTATCTGCCGAGCAACAACCTCGACGAGCCACCGATCCTGAACACACCGGTCGATCTCGAGATCACCGAAGCCGACCTCGAACTCGACACGATCGTGCCCGACTCTCCCAATCAGCCCTATGACATGCATGTGGTCATCGAGCACATCCTCGACGATGAAGAATTCCTCGAGACGCAGCCGCTGTTCGCGCCCAACATCATCTGCGGCTTCGGTCGCGTGGAGGGCCACCCGATCGGCATCGTGGCGAACCAGCCGATGCAGTTCGCCGGAACACTCGACATCGATGCGTCGGAGAAGGCCGCGCGTTTCGTGCGCACCTGCGATGCGTTCAACATCCCCGTCCTCACCCTCGTCGATGTTCCCGGCTTCCTGCCCGGAACCGATCAGGAATGGGACGGCATCATCCGTCGTGGGGCGAAGTTGATCTACGCCTATGCCGAGGCGACCGTTCCCCTCGTCACCGTGATCACCCGCAAGGCCTACGGCGGTGCCTACGACGTCATGGGCTCCAAGCACCTCGGCGCTGATATCAACTTCGCGTGGCCGACCGCGCAGATCGCGGTCATGGGCGCCCAGGGTGCCGTCAACATCCTCTACCGCAACGACATCGCGCAAGCCGATGATCCCGAGGCTCGTCGCGCGCAGCGAATCGACGAGTACGAGACCACCCTGGCCAATCCCTACGTCGCGGCTGAACGCGGCTACATCGATCGGGTCATCCTCCCGAGCGAAACCCGCGAGCAGGTCACCCGCGCCCTGCGCACCCTGCGATCCAAGCGCGCCCAGCGCCCGCCCAAGAAGCACGGGAACATCCCGCTGTGAGCCAGCAGGACAACCACTCGGCCGCGGCGATTCGCATCTCCGGCGGCGCCACGCCTCGAGATATCGCCGCCATCGTGTCGGTGCTGTCCAGCCTGCGCCCCGTCGAATCCTCTCGCCGACCGCAGCGACGCTGGGGATCCCCGGCGTGGGACCTGGGTGTGAATCCACTTCTCACCCCCGGGCCCGGCGCCTGGAAGGCCTCGAGCCTCCCCCGCGACTAAAGGACTGCGACTAACGACTGCTAGCCACCAGCGACGGCCAGGAATGGCCGAGGGATCGAGCGAGGCGTCGCACCGCGGGCAGTGACACCCCGATGACATTGCCCGGATCACCCTCGATGCCGGCGATGAACGGTGCGCCGCGTCCGTCGAGGGTGAATCCCCCCGCGACCTCCAATGGCTCTCCCGAGGAGATGTAGTCGGCGATCTCCTCATCATCGGCCTCGCCCATCGTGACCGTGGTGGACACGAGTTCGCTGTCGGTCGTCCCGGCGGAGACATCGATCAGGCAGTGGCCCGTGTGCAGGACTCCGGAGCGCCCCCGCATCTGCTCCCATCGTTGCCAGGCCACGTCGGCGTGCCCCGGCTTGCCCATCGCCTCGCCCGCGAACTCGAAGACGGAGTCGCAGGCCAGCACGAGCGCACCTTCGGCCTCGGGCCGCTGGGCGACCGCCCGCGCCTTCGCTTCGGCAAGACCGAGGGCGATTCGAGAAGGGGTGGTCGGGCCCCAGGAGTCGACAAGGGCGTCCTCGTCAACTCCGCTCACGATGACCACAGGGCGAAGACCTGCCTGTTCGAGGAGCCGGCGACGGGAGGGAGAGGCCGAAGCGAGGATGAACACGCCCCCAGCCTGCCACGCACACCGATATCCCTAGACTTCGCGCGTGCGCAAAGTTCTCATCGCCAATCGTGGCGAGATCGCCGTCCGTGTTGCCCGCGCCTGCCGGGATGCCGGCCTGGAGTCCGTCGCGATATACGCCGACCCCGATCGGGACGCCCTGCACGTCCAGGTCGCGGATGAGGCCTACTCGATCCCCGGCGCCACCGCCGCTGAGACCTATCTCGACATCCCGAAGGTGCTCGACGTCGCCGCACGCAGCGGAGCCGATGCGGTCCACCCCGGCTACGGCTTCCTGTCCGAGAACGCTGATTTCGCGCAGGCCGTCATCGATGCTGGGCTTACCTGGATCGGCCCTCCCCCAGCGGCGATCCGAGATCTCGGCGACAAGGTGTCCGCCCGCCACATCGCCGCTCGCGCGGGCGCACCCCAGGTGCCCGGCACCCCCGATCCGGTGACCGGAGCCGACGAGGTGATCGCCTTCGCGAAGGAGCACGGCCTCCCCGTCGCGATCAAGGCAGCCTTCGGTGGCGGCGGTCGCGGCCTGAAGGTCGCCCGAACCCTGGAGGAGATCCCCGAGCTCTATGACTCCGCCGTCCGCGAAGCCGTCGCCGCCTTCGGTCGCGGGGAGTGCTTCGTCGAGCGCTATCTCGATCGACCCCGCCACGTCGAGACGCAGATCCTCGCCGACCGCGAGGGCAATGTCGTGGTGGTGTCGACGCGCGACTGTTCGCTTCAGCGCCGCCACCAGAAGCTCGTCGAGGAAGCTCCGGCGCCATTCCTCACCGAAGCCCAGCTCGAACAGCTCTACTCCGCCTCCAAGGCGATCGCGAAGGAGGCCGGCTACGTCAACGCCGGAACCTGCGAATTCCTCGTCGGTGAGGACGGCACGATCAGCTTCCTCGAGGTCAACACTCGCCTCCAGGTCGAACACCCGGTGAGCGAGGAGATCTCCGGGATCGATCTCGTCCGCGAACAGTTCCGGATCGCCGACGGTGGACTCATCGACTACCCCGACCCGCCACTACGCGGACACAGCATCGAGTTCCGGATCAACGGCGAGGATCCCGGTCGCGGGTTCCTCCCCGCCCCCGGTGCGCTGACCCGCTGGGAATTGCCCAGCGGACCGGGCGTTCGGGTTGATGCAGGCTTCCGGTCCGGGGATGTCATCGGCGGCAACTTCGATTCCCTGCTCGCCAAACTCATCGTGACCGGTCGCGATCGAAACGAGGCGCTGCAGCGCGCACGCCGAGCCCTGCATGAGTTCTCCGTGGAGGGCATCGCCACCGCCCTGACCTTCCACCGCGTCGTGGTCGAGGACCCTGCCTTTGCGCCGCTCGACCCAGCCGATCCCTTCACCGTGCACACCCGTTGGATCGAGACAGAGTTCGACAACACGATCCCGGCTTACGCCGACACCGCCGATGGCGACGATCCGGCGACACGCACCTCGATGATCGTGGAGGTCGATGGCAAGCGGCTCGAGGTGAGCCTCCCGGCAGGGTTCGCCGCCTCCGGCGCAGCAGCACCAGCCCCGGAAGCCAAGCGGGCGAAGCGCGGCCGCGGCAAGGCCGGCAGCGCAGCATCCGGGAACTCCCTCACCGCCCCCATGCAGGGCACGGTCATCAAGATCGCTGTCGAGGATGGCCAACAGGTCGCCGAGGGAGACCTCATCGTGGTGCTCGAGGCGATGAAGATGGAACAACCCCTCACCGCTCACCGCGCGGGGACGATCGCGTCGCTGTCAGCCGAGGTCGGCGCCACCGTCTCGGCCGGCGCAGTGCTCTGCGAGATCACCGACTGACGTCGATCGCTCGAACGGGGTAACGTCGGAACATGACGCCCCTTCGTCGCTTCGGATTCTCCGGTCTGGTCGCTGTTCTCGCAGCCCTGTTCCTCCTGGGCTCCACCGGTGCCGCCCACGCCGCCACCCTCGATGAGATCGGTGCGGATCTGCGGGCCGACAACGTCTACAACGACTACGCGGCCGAGAACGCACTCACCATCTCCCAGACCGTCGACCTGCAACTGCAGATCTCCGAGACGGGTCTGCCGATCTACATCGCGGTTCTGCCCGAATCGATGGCGGTCGAAGCCGGGGGGCCCGACGCGCTGCTGGTCGAGATCCGCGATGCCGTCGGTCGCGGCGGGGTGTACGCGACCATCGCCGGGAATGCCTTCCGGGCGGGCGGCACGGACTACTCCGTCACCGGGATCGCGGATGCGGCCTTCGCCGCCCAGGCGTCGAACGGTCCCTACGCGGTCCTCGAGGCGTTCGTCGCGGGTGTCAACGCTGAATACGGATCAGCCTCAGGCGGCGGGGGCACATCTTCGGGCAGTCCGGGATGGGTGTTCCTCGTCATCCTCGTGGTATTCCTCGGCTTCGCCGTGATCGTCACCTTCTTCTCCATCCGCTACTCCCGCAAGCGCAAAGCTATCTGGGCCGCGCAGATGCGAGAGGTCCTCGATGAGGACATCACCGAACTAGGCGAACGACTCGGCGGTTTCGATCTGTCCGATCCGAGACTCGATCAGACCGGTCGCGATCAACTCCAGGTAGCGCTGGATGCCTACGCCCGAGCCGGAGATCGCAGCGCGATGCTGAAGACGGACGCTGATGTCATGCAGACCACGAAGGCTCTCGACGATGGGCGTTACGCGCTGGCATGCGTCGAGGCGAGCATGAACGATGAAGACCCACCGGCGCGGCGGGCACCCTGCTTCTTCGATCCCCGCCATGGCGTCAGCCTCGAGGACGTGATGTTCACGCCCATGAGCGGACAACCGCATCCGGTTCCGGCGTGTGCGGGCTGCGCAGCAACCGTCGCCGCCGGCGGCTATCCGCAGCCGCGCGAGGTCGAGGTCGCGGGCATCCGACGGCCCTACTGGGACGCCGGTGGAGCCTATGCGCCATACGCGCGAGGGTATTTCTCTGATTTCGGAACCACGATGGTCGCCGCCTTCGCCGGCACGATGATCGCCCAATCACTGTTCGCTCCGACGATGGCCGCGGCCTCCACCACGGGCATCGGTGACTCCAGCGGCGGAGGTTTCGGCGGTGGCGACTTCGGCGGCGGAGGTTTCAGCGGGGGTGGCGACTTCGGCGGTGGAAGCTTCGGTGGCGGTGGCTTCGGGGGCGGGGACTTCTAGTCCGCGTCAGATCCATGCAGCCGCCGAGCAGCTTCGGCGATCGACCCGCTGAGGCTCGGATACACGGTGAACGCGGCCGCGAGCGCATCGACGGTCACCCCGGTGTCGACGGCCAGGGTGATGGCGTGGATGAGTTCACTGGCCTGCGGCGCAACGACGACGCCGCCGATGACGATGCGTGAACTGCGTCGACAGAAGACCTTCACGAAACCGTGCTCGATCCCCAGCATCTTCGCTCGCGCATTGGTGGCCAGCGGGAGGATCACCGCATCGGCACGCACCTCGCCAGAGTCGATCTGAGCCTGCGTCACCCCGACAGTGGCGATCTCGGGATCGGTGAAGACCGTGCTCGACACCGTCGCCAGTCGAAGCGGCTGCACCGCATCTCCGAGCGCATGCCACATCGCGATCCGACCCTGCATCGCGGCCACCGATGCCAGCATGTGAACGCCGGTGCAGTCCCCGGCCGCATAGACACCCCGCATGCTGGTGCGTGACACCCGATCCACGGAGATGAAGCCGCGATCGTCTACCGCAATACCGACCTCGGCGAGCCCGATCCCATCAGTGTTGGGAATCGATCCGACCGCGAGAAGGGCGTGGCTGCCCTCGATGACACGTCCATCCTCGAGCCCGACCTCGACGGCGTCCCCGACTCGTCGTGCTGACACCGCACGGGAGCGCGACAGCACGGTCATCCCCCGCTCGGCGAACACGTCCTCCACCACGGCCGCAGCGTCCGGATCCTCACCAGGGAGCACCCGGTCTCGACTCGACACGAGTGTGACCTCGCAACCGACCGCGTTGTAAGCGGAGGCGAATTCCGCTCCCGTGACGCCGGATCCGACCACGATGAGGTGCCGTGGCACCTCCGGGAGGTCGTACAACTGCTCCCAGGTCACGATGCGCTCGCCATCCGGCATGGCATCGGGGAGAACGCGGGGTCGGGCTCCGGTCGCGAGCAGCACCACATCCGCCGGCAGGATCTCCGCCTGCCCGGTGTGGTGGGTGGCCAGAACTTCCTCGGCAGAGCGCAGGATTCCCGTCCCGGCAATGATCCGGACCCCGTCGCGGCTCAGCCGATCGGCAATATCCCGGCTCTGGGCTTGGGCGAGGTCGATGATCCGTCGGTTGAGGGCACCTAGATCGAGGGAGTCTGCCCGGCGAGTTCCGCTCACGGCGGCGATGAGCGTCTTGCTCGGAACGCAGTCGGTAAGCACGGCAGATCCACCGAGGCCATCTCGGTCGACGATGGTGACGTCCGCGCCGAGTTGGGCGGCGACGAGAGCCGCCTCATAACCCCCGGGCCCGCCTCCGACGATCACCACACGAGTCACGGACCACATTGTGTCGCTCGAGTCCTTTCGTCCGGTGGCCGGGCAGCCTAGGCTTCATGCCCATGGCGATTTACGCCGCATACGGCACCAACCTCGATCCGCATCGGATGGCGGAGCGAGCTCCCCTGTCCCCGCTGTCCGACACCGGCTGGCTTATGGGCTGGCGGCTGACCTTCGGCGGGGAAAACATCGGCGTCGACGGTGCGCTCGCGACCGTCGTCGAGGAGCGGGACTCATCGGTCTTCGTCGCCCTCTACGAGCTGCATCCTCGCGACGAGGCCTCCCTGGACGGTTGGGAGGGGGTCGATCTGGGGCTGTGGCGCAAGATCCGAGTCCGGGTGGACACCCTCGAGGGCGGGGTGCTCGCCTGGGTCTACGTGCTCGATGACTACGAGGGCGGTCTGCCCTCCGCGCACTATCTGGGCATGCTCGCCGACGCCGCGGAGACCGGAGGCGCCCCCCGCGACTATGTCCAGCGCCTGCGCGAGCATCCCTGTCGCGGCATCGGCCCGGGCCACGGCTGAGGTGCTTCGTCAACCGATCAGCGGGCGCGCACCTGCGATAGCGTCACCGCCATGTCCGAAGCCATGAGCGGGGCTCCCCATGCGGATCCACGTACCACCGCACGCGCGGCCGCCACAGAACTCGCCCGACTGACGGGCGTCGCCGCCCACGACATCGCCATCACCCTGGGTTCGGGATGGGTGCCTGCCGCCGATGCACTCGGCGTTCCGGAATTCGACATCGATGCCGACGATCTGCCGGGATTCCATTCACCTGCCGTCGAAGGACATTCCGGTCGCATCCGCAGCCTGCGCGTGGGGGATCACCGTGTGCTGGTCTTCCTCGGTCGCACGCACCTCTACGAGGGACACGGCGTCGACGCCGTAGCGCATCGGGTGCGTGTCGCCGCCGCCTCGGGATGCCGCCTCATGGTGCTGACGAATGCGGCCGGCGGCATCGATCCGTCCTGGACTCCCGGGACAGCGGTGTTGATCCGTGATCACATCAATCTCACCGCCCAGTCGCCGCTGCACGGTCCGACCTTCATCGACATGACCGACGTCTACTCCCCCCGGCTGCGAGCGCTGTGCCGTGAGATCGACCCGGCGCTCCCCGAGGGTGTCTATGCGCAATTCCGCGGGCCGCAATACGAGACTCCGGCCGAAATCGAGATGGTCTCCCGGATGGGCGCCCAACTCGTCGGCATGTCCACCACGCTCGAGGCCATCGCCGCTCGCGAGGCGCAGATGGAGGTGCTCGGCATCTCGATGGTCACCAATCCCGCCGCCGGGGTCACCGATCAGCCGATCAACCACGAGGAGGTCCTCGAGGCGGGAAGATCGGCAGCCGCCCGCATGGGTGACTTGCTCTCCGAGTTGATCCGGCGCGTGTAGGGCTGAGGGTAGGAAAGGGCAGCGGTTCGAGCGGTGAAGCATCCCACCTACGTTCTCGACGAGGAATTCGCGGCCAGGATCCGAGCCTGGCGCGACGCCGATCCCGATGCCGGCTGCGTCACCGATCTCGACGTGCTCGTGCAGTCGGCTCGCCGCGGCGATGACGATGCCCTGACCGAACTGCAGGACGCCTTCACCGGAATGCTGCGCTTCGGGACCGCGGGGCTGCGCGGTCGCATGGCCCCGGGCCCGAACCGGATGAACTCCGCCGTGGTCCGAAAGGCAGCCTGGGCCCTTGCCCGGTCCGTTCCGACCGAGTCCTCGGTTCCCCCGGTATGCGTGATCGGATACGACTCCCGATACCGCTCAAGGCACTTCGCCGAGGAATCCGCGGCGGTCCTCGCCGCTGCCGGGTGGCGCGCCCTGGTGATGCCCCGCGCCCTGCCGACCCCGATCCTGGCCTTCGCCGTGCGCCACCTCCAAACCGATCTCGGGATCATGGTGACGGCGAGCCACAATCCGCCGCGAGACAACGGCTACAAGGTCTATCTCGGCGATGGGCGCCAGATCATCGAGCCGATCGACTCGGGTGTCGCCGATGCGATGACGCAGGCACCCCCCGCGCGCGAGATCGCAACGAGCCGAGAGTGGGAGTTCCTCGACGACAGGATCGTCGAGGCGTATCTCGCCTCAGCGGTCGAGATCCTCCAGAGCGCTTCAACCCGCGAGGTGACCCTCGTGCACACCGCACTGCACGGGGTGTCCACCGAGGTATTCGCCACGGCCCTCACCCGCGCTGGATTTCCCGCGCCGATCGAGGTCACCGCTCAACGCGATCCGGATCCGGACTTCCCCACCCTGGATTTCCCGAACCCCGAGGAGGCCGGCGCGCTGGATCTTGCCATCGCCACCGCGCTCGAACACGACGCCGACGCGATCATCGCCCACGACCCGGATGCCGACCGCTGCGCGGTGGCCATTCCCACCGCGGATGGCTGGCGGATGCTCACCGGGGACGAGGTGGGTGCGCTGCTGGGCGCCTGGCTGATCGAGCAGCACGGGCCCATCCACGGTCGCTTCGCCGCCTCCCTCGTCTCCGGCTCGTGGCTGCAGGCCATCGCCGACGGTGCGGGGATCGGCTACGCCACGACGCTCACCGGCTTCAAGTGGATCACCCGCACACCGGAGTTGAGCTTCGGCTACGAAGAGGCTCTGGGCTACTGCGTCGATCCCGAGCACGTCGCCGACAAGGACGGCATCACCGCGGGCCTGCTCTTCGCTGAGTTCCTCGCCGAGACCAAGCGGCAGGGGCGCGCCGTCACCGATGTCCTCGCCGAGCTGTCCCGGCGCTTCGGGGTGCACGCCACCCGAGGGGTCTCCTTCCGCCGGGATCATCCCGCCCAGATCGCCGAGCTCATGGCGGCCCTCCTGGCGTCGCCACCGACCGACATGGCCGGGTTCGCCGTAGTCGACACCATCGACCTCTCCCAGGGATGGGCGGGCCTTCCCCCCACGACCGGTCTGCTGATGACGCTGCGTCGCGGCGAGGTGGCGGGGCGTCTCATCATCCGACCCAGCGGCACCGAACCGAAGGTGAAGGCCTACCTGCAGGTCGTCACCCCCGCGGGAGAGGACCCCGAGCCGGCCGCCGAGATGGCGCAGGCCGCCCTGACCGACCTCGAGGACACCCTGACCGCCCTGATCGACGCGGTAGGGGGACTACCCTGATCCGGTGACCGCGACCAGCCCGGTGAGGGCACCCGACACCGGGATCGACACCTCCGACAGCGGGCTGCGTCGGCTCCTCCACGCGCTGCCCGGCGTCGATCAGGTGGGCGCCGAGGCCCGGGCAGCGATGCTCGCGAGCCGCTCCATCAAGAACGACGCGAAGCGCACGGCCCTCGATCTGGCCATCTCGATGGTCGACCTCACCACCCTCGAGGGGGCCGACACCCCGGGCAAGGTGCGCTCCATGTGCGCGAAGGCCCTCCGGCCCGATCCCGCCGATTCCCTCGTCCCCTCCGTCGCCGCCGTGTGCGTCTACGGCGATATGGCCGGGATCGCCCGCGATGAGGTGGGTGACCGCCTTCATGTCGCCGCCGTCGCCACAGCCTTCCCCTCGGGCCGGGCATCGCTGGACGTCAAGATCGCCGACACGAAAGCCGCCGTCGAACTCGGCGCGGACGAGATCGACATGGTGATCGACCGGGGGGCCTTCCTCGCTGGCTCCTACGGCCTGGTCTTCGACCAGATCGCGGCCGTGAAGCAGGCCTGCGGTGAGGCCCACCTCAAGGTGATCCTCGAGACCGGGGAGCTGCGGACCCTCGACAATGTTCGACGCGCATCCTGGCTGGCGATGATGGCCGGGGCCGACTTCATCAAGACCTCGACGGGGAAGATCTCCCCCGCCGCGACCATGCCCGTGACACTGGTGATGCTCGAAGCCGTGCGCGACTGGTTCGCCGCGACCGATCAGCGCATCGGCGTCAAGCCCGCCGGCGGCATCCGCACATCGAAGGACGCGATCCGCTATCTCGTCATGGTCCAGGAGGTGGCCGGCCCGGAATGGCTCACCCCGGATCTGTTCAGGTTCGGCGCTTCCAGCCTGCTGAATGACCTGCTCATGCAGCGTCGACGCATGGCCTCCGGCCACTATTCCGGCCCCGACTACATCTCCCTCGACTGATCGACACGACGCACCAGACAAGGCAGGACTGATCGAGATGACCCTCTCCTATGCGCCCGCTCCGGAGTCGACCAGCATCGTCGACCTGAAGGCCCACTACGGGCTGTTCATCGACGGTGAGTTCGTCGAACCGATCGACGGCACCACCTTCACCACGATCAATCCCGCCACCGAGGAGGTGCTGGCCGAGATCAGCGAGGCGGGCCCCCAGGACGTGGCCCGTGCGGTGAAGGCCGCCCACACCGCGTTCCGGTCCTGGTCGAAGATGCCCGGGCGTGAGCGCGCGAAGTACCTCTACCGCATCGCGCGCCTGATCCAGGAACGCTCGCGTGAACTCGCCGTCCTGGAAACCCTCGACAACGGCAAGCCCATTCGGGAGTCCCGTGATGTCGACATCCCGCTGGTCGCGGCGCACTTCTTCTACCACGCAGGCTGGGCTGACAAGCTCGAGCACGCCGGCTTCGGTGCGAATCCGCGACCGTATGGCGTGGCCGCTCAGATCATCCCCTGGAACTTCCCCCTGCTTATGCTGGCGTGGAAGATCGCTCCCGCCTTGGCGACCGGCAACACGGTCATCTTGAAGCCCGCGGAGACCACTCCCCTCACCGCGCTCGCCTTCGCCGATATCTGCCAGCAGGCCGATCTTCCCCCGGGCGTGGTCAACATCCTCACCGGTGACGGAAGCACCGGGCAGTTGCTCGTCGAGAACCCCGAGGTCGACAAGGTCGCCTTCACCGGATCGACCGAGGTCGGCAAGGCGATCCAGCGTGCCGTTGCGGGAACGGGTAAGGGGCTCACCCTCGAACTCGGTGGGAAGGCCGCGAACATCGTCTTCGACGATGCCCCGATCGATGAGGCGGTCGAGGGCATCGTCAACGGGATCTTCTTCAACCAGGGCCAGGTGTGTTGCGCCGGTTCACGACTTCTCGTGCAGGAGTCGGTGGCCGAGACAGTGGTCGATTCCCTGAAGCGACGCCTCGACACCCTCCGCCTCGGCGACCCCCTGGACAAGAACACCGACATCGGTGCGGTGAACTCCGCCGTTCACGCGGCGCGCATCCAGGAGTACATCAAGACGGGCGAGGACGAGGGGGCACAGCGTTGGACGGCCTCGTGCCCGATCCCCGAACGCGGCTGGTGGGTAGCCCCGACCGTGTTCACCGATGTGTCCCAGACCCATCGCATCGCTCGCGAGGAGATCTTCGGGCCGGTGCTGAGCGTGCTGACCTTCCGCACACCTGACGAAGCCGTGGCCAAGGCGAACAACTCGCCCTACGGCCTCTCCGCGGGCATCTGGAGCGAGAAGGGCTCGCGCACACTGTGGATGGCCCAGCGCTTGCGCGCCGGAGTGATCTGGGCGAACACGTTCAACCGCTTCGACCCGACCTCCCCCTTCGGCGGGTTCAAGGAATCCGGTTTCGGCCGGGAGGGCGGCCGCCACGGATTAGGCGCCTACCTGCGATCGGAGGTCGTGTGATGGACACCCGGGTGGACGTGCGCAAGACCTACAAGCTGTTCATCAACGGTGCGTTTCCACGCAGCGAGAGTGGACGGACCTACACGGTCGAGGATGCCAAGGGAAAGTTCTGGGCCAACGCATCGCTCGCCTCGCGCAAGGACGCACGTGATGCGGTGACCGCCGCCCGCGGCGCCCAGCCCGGCTGGGCCGGCGCGACCGCCTATAACCGCGGCCAGGTGCTCTACCGCATTGCCGAGATGCTCGAGGGTCGACGCGTGCAGTTCGAGGACGAGGTCGCCCGAAGCGAGGGACTGTCCGCGCGGCGAGCCGCCGCAGTCGTCGATGCGAGCATCGATCGCTGGGTCTGGTACGCGGGCTGGTCGGACAAGATCGCCCAGGTCCTCGGCGCCTCGAATCCCGTGGCCGGCCCCTACTTCAACTTCTCGGTTCCGGTGCCCACCGGCGTCGTGGCCGCGATCGCCCCGCCCGACTCCAGCCTGCTCGGCCTCGTGAGTGTCATCGCCCCGATCATCGTGTCCGGCAACACGTGCGTGGTCGTGGCCTCCCAGCCGCGCCCCCTCCCGGCGATCACCCTGGCGGAAGTCCTCGCGACCTCCGATCTGCCTGCAGGAGTAGTCAACCTGCTCACCGGCGATCCCGCCGAAGTCGGTCCCTGGCTGGCTGGGCATGACGATGTCAACGCCCTTGATCTCACCGGCATCGATGACGACGGGGTCTCCACGCAGATGCAGGTCGATGCCGCGGATTCGGTGAAGCGTGTGCTCGCATCACCGAGTGGTGACTGGACTGCCGATCCAGGGCTCGGCCGCATCCGTGCCTTCACCGAGATCACCACCGTGTGGCACACCCAGGGCGTATGAGGCACGTGCCCATCACATACGAGATGAGTAGTCCCAACTGCTGATCTGCAGGTCATCGAGCCGGATCGCCACCTCCGAGTCGATGCGCGACAGGAGCCACTCGCCTAGCGGGGAGGGCGCGGAACCCAGATAGCGCTCGATGAGACGCGGGAGGATCTTGCCCGCGGCATCGGCGACGATCGTCGCCGTCGCTCCCCCGCGCACCCCGCGATAGGGCGGTGCATCCGCCGCCACCTCGAAGCCGCAGCGCGGATCGGCCGTCAGCCGGCGGACCACCACCGCATCGGCTTGAGTCGCGCACCACAGGGAGCCCTTGTCGTGGAGGAACCACAGCGACTGCACGAGCGGTCCACTTCGACCGATGGTCGCCAACCGAACCGGGATGACCGTCTCCTCGAGGAATCGTTCAACCCGTGCGTGATCCCATGGACCCGATCGGATGATCACCCGTTGCTCTCCAACGCGGCGTAGGCGGGCTTGATGACGTCATTGATGAGCGCTAACCGCTCGTCGAAGGGGATGAAGGCACTCTTCATCGCATTCACGGTCAGCCACCGAAGATCGGCCCACCCCCAGCCGAAGGCCTCGCACACCTGGGCCATCTCCTGGGTCATCGAGGTGTCGGACATCAACCGGTTATCGGTGTTGAGGGTGACCCGGAAACGCAACTTTGAGAGCAGCCCGATCGGATGCTCGGCGATGCTCGCGGCAGCACCGGTCATCACATTCGAGGTGGGGCACAACTCCAGCGGAATGCGCCGGTCGCGGATATAGGCCGCGAGCGGGCCGAGGTGCGCCGTTCCGTCCTCGTCCACTCGGATGTCATCGATGATGCGCACACCGTGACCGAGCCGATCAGCGCCACACCACTGGATCGCCTCCCAGATGCTGGGCAGACCGAAGGCTTCCCCCGCATGGATCGTGAAGTGCGCGTTCTCACGCCGGAGGTATTCGAAGGACTCCAGGTGCCGGGTCGGCGGGAAGCCCGCTTCACGCCCGGCGATGTCGAACCCGACGACGCCTCGATCGCGGAATTGCACGACGAGTCCGGCCACCTCGCGAGCATGTTCCTCCGT
>CAZVCZ010000017.1:0-8312 GCA_964626275.1 uncultured Bifidobacteriaceae bacterium
GTCGCGCCGGTGAGGGACACCGCGATGAAAATGCCCGCTCGGCTCCGTCGCCACTTCGTCAAACCAGTAGTGAGATGCGCTGCGATCATGCATATAGCAGCACCCAGCACCACGAGGTGGCGCGAAGATCCACGCTTCACATGCTCATGGTCAGCGACCTGAAGGCACTGCCGAAAGTCGTCGAGCCCGCGACGGAGGAAGTGTGGACCTAGGTCCACACAATCGGCCGATCCTGGAGTCGGAAAGGCCCATACTTGTTGCGTGACATCCCCTCAGGGTCTTCGGCTCGTTCTCCTCGAGGACGATGCCTTCACGCTGATGACGCTGGCCGCTCTGGTGCGATCACTGGGCCATGACGTCATTGCCGAGACCTCGACCATCGTGGATGCCATCGACTGCGCGCGCACCCACCGCCTCGATGCCGCCATCCTCGATCTCGATCTCGGGGTGGGTCCTACGGGAATCGACGCCGCACACGGACTGCGCACGGTCTCCCCCACCATCGGCATCGTCTTCCTGTCGTCGTATGCCGAGCCGCGGGTGATGGGCAAGCGAGCTCGGCCGATGCCGGCCGGCAGCCAATTCCTGTCGAAGCAGGACCTGGGCGATGCCACCACACTCGATCTGGCCCTTCGCGCAGCAATCGACTTCGATGACTCGCCGCTATCCGCCATCGATCTCTCCGAGACGCAAATCGAGGTCATGCGATTGGTTGCCAGTGGCCTATCCAATGACGAGATCGCGCAACGCATGTGGCTGACCGAATCCGGCGTCAAGCGCGCCATCACCCGACTGCTCCGCAGGCTCGATCTCGAGGGCGGAAACCCGCGGGTCATGCTCACTCGGGCTTATGCTCAACTTGCTGGCCGACCGGTGAGCGATGCCTGACATCACCGAACAACCAGACCTCCGACAACGACTCGGCGGTCGCTGGGCGCTGTCTTGGCAGGCATACGTCATCACCGTGCCACTCGCGATCGCCACCCTCACCGTCTGGGCGCGCAGTCCATCGGAGGTCTTGCGCTGGATCATCGTCGGCCTCGTCAGCATGTTATGCGTCGGTGCCTGGACCTACCTGATGCATCGCACTGTATTTCGTGACCGCGCAACTACTCCGATTTCCGCGCCCTTGGTCGTCACTTCATCGGTGGTTGCGGCGATCATCTTCGTTGGCGTCTCCCTGGCCTTCGGCTTCGCTCTCGGCGTCAATCAAAGTGACCGACTCGTTCCGAATCCTGTTCCCACGGTGATTTTCGCGGCTGGATGGGGACTCGCTGTCGCCCTGATCCTGGAGTCACAGTGGCGATTCGGTGTTCAACGCGCCGAACTACTCGAGCAGGCCGTTCAACAGCAGTTGCTGACACTCCAGGAACTCGATGTCCTCGACCAGATTCGCCAGAGGATCACTATCGAGGTCGAGGATGAACTCGCCGAGACACGAACACGAATCGAAGAGCGTATTGACTCGTTGACGAGCCAAATTGGAGAAGAGGCAACGTCCCTGGCCGATGAGTTACGCGCTGCTGCACAGACGACAGTCCGCCCGCTCAGTCACCGACTAGAGCAACAGGCCCGTCGCGCTCACCCCGCACCGAGCATCTTCAGAGCACTGGCAAACATCGCGAAGTACCAGCCATTCCGCCCCATCGCGGTCAGCATTGTGTATGTCATCACCGTGGCACCAACGGAGGTGTCGACGAGCGGGTGGGGACGGGGCCTTCTCGTCGTTGCGATCACGGTGGCGCTCATCGTCGCCACCATGTCGCTGGTGAACATCACGCTGCGTCGATGGCCCAAGCACCATATGTTGCTCTTCATCCTTGGAATCGCGTTCGTTCAACTGCCGACCATTGCTCTTGCTCCCGCCAAATCGGCAATCACCGGAATCCCCGTGACATATATCGACATCCTGACCGGTGTCATCTTCGGCAGCATGATCATCATCGGAACCTCGGCGTTCGGTGCGTGGAATCGCAGTCGGGAAGAAGCCATCCGGCAATTCTCAGAGGAAATCCGCGGGGAACAGATCCTCGCGATGGCCCGGAGTACCGCTGTTGCCCAGGCAGCACGAGAGGCTGCGGGGATCCTGCACGGCAGCGTCCAGAGCCGCTTGCGCGCCTGCGCTGCTGCATTGGACCTCGCCAATCGATCCGGTGATGTCGTTGGAATCAATCGCGCATTAGTCCAGACGCGCGCGATTCTGGAGCAACCGCTGCTCCCAGCCGGTGATCGCCCCACCGACAAATTGGCGTCTCTAGTCGAATCCAAGTGCCAGGAGTGGAGGGGAATCGTCGACACGCAGCTCACCATCGACACTGATTCCGGCGCGATCATGGGTCCGCTCGCCTCCCATATCGCCGAGGTGGTGGAAGAGGGCATCGCGAATGCGGTGCATCATGGCCGGGCGCGCTGCATTCGGATTCACATCACCTCGACAGATCAGGCCGTCACACTCCAGTTGGTGGATGATGGCGACGGACCCGGGCGCGGCTCGCCCGGGCTAGGGGCTCGCCTAATGGCCAGGTTCGATGCCGACTGGAGCCTCACCCCTGCGGATCCGGGCAGTGTGCTGCAGGTGAGCATCCCTCAGAAAGTGAGCGTTCCGAGGGAGCCAAACCCCGCAACTCCTTAGGGGCGAAAACGTGTGAATAGTTGCGGAGTTGGGTTTGGGGGCGTGGGAGGATCGGCGGACTATGTCGATCACGGTGGCGGTGCTAAGCCTCAAGGGCGGGGTCGGCAAGTCCACCGTCACCGTCGGGCTCGCCGGCGCGGCGTGGGCGCGTGACTCCTCCGTCCTCGTCGTCGACTGCGATCCGCAGGCGAATGCGACCGTGTGCCTCGACCTCGCCCCGCACTCGTTCACCCTGTCCGACGTGCTCGCCGATGGCCGCACAGGCATCGCGGCCGAGGCCATCGTGCCCAGCGGCTGGGGCCCGCGCGTGCACGCCATCCCCTCAGAAGAGGCCCTCGCCCACCGCGACACCTCGACGCTGCCGTCCTCCGCCGCTCGCCTGCGCCTCAGTCTCACCGGGGTCCGTGACAGATACGACTTCGTCTTGCTTGATTGCCCGCCGTCGCTCGGCGAGTTGACGCGCAACGCCCTCGCTGCCGCCGACCTTGCCCTCGTCGTCACCGAGCCGGGCTTCTTCGCACTCCGCGGAGCCCAACAGGCCCTGCGCGCCATCGACGTCGCGAGCACCTCGATCAACCTCGGCCTACGCCCCGCGGGCATCGTCATCAACAGAGTGCGGCCACAACTGAAGGAGCACCAGTTCCGCATCGCCGAGCTCGCCGAGTCTTATCCCGATCTGCTCCTTGAGCCGGTGATCCCCGAGCGAACCGCGGTCCAACAGGCTCAGGGCGCGGGGGTTCCGGTCCAAGCCTGGCCCTCACCTGGAGCCCGTGAGATCACTGACGCCTTCGACGATCTGCTGGATCTGCTGATGACGAGACACCCACGCAAGGAGTCCCGATGACGACACCTCCGCAACCACGTCCTGCTCTGCGTCGCGCCGCTGACGCCGACGTGCACCCCGTCACCGGTCGCACCTCACTCAAACCCCGCAAGGGTGGTGCGACAACATCGGATGCCATCCTCACCGAGACGAAGGACAAGCGGGTCGACCTTGCAGTCACCATTCCGAAATCGCTGCGCAAGCGACTGAAGAAGCAGGCCAAGGAACGTGGTGTTTCCTTGGATGACCTGGTGTCGGGCATCCTCGCCGCGGCACTACCCCGGGAGAACTGACCCGGCTACGGCGATAGCCGCTGAATAGTCCAACCCTGCGGATCATCGAGCGGCGCGAAGTCACCCTGCGACACGAACCTCAACCGATCATGCAGCCGGGACTCCCGGCCCTGCCAAAACTCCACCATCACCGGGCGAATGAGCCAGCCGCCCCAGAAGTCGGGGAACTCGACTTCACCGTCAGCGAAGCGCTGTTCGACCTCGGCATAGCGGTCCTCGAACTCCGCGCGGCCGGAGACGACACTCGATTGCCGGCTTGCCCACGCTCCGAGCTGGGAGCCTCGCGGTCGGGAGGCGAAGTAGTCCGCCGCCTCATCCCGGGGCACCGACTCGACGCGGCCGGTCACGATCACCTGACGATGCTGCGGGTACCACCCGAACACTGCCGTCGCCCACGGGTTGGCCTGTAGATCCCGACTCTTCTCCGACGTCAGGTTCGTATAGAACGCGAAACCACGCGCATCGGCCTCCTTCAACAGCACCGTGCGCGCGTGAGGAACTCCATCCGCGCCCGCCGTCGCCACGACCATGGCATTCGGCTCGACGATCCCCGCATCATGGGCCTGGGCGAACCAGGATCGGAACTGCGAGAGGGGGTCTGCGGCGATCGCAGTCTCCATGAGGACGTCGAGGTCGTAGTGCACCCGAAGGTCGGCCAGCCGGGGGTGCTCAGCGTCGGTCATGACCCCATCCCACCATGACCCTCATCGCAGCGCTGCGCCTCGACAGGGTTGAATGACGCTATGGGTGAATTCGTTCCTGGCCTCGAAGGTGTCGTGGCGTTCCAGACCGAGATCGCCGAGCCCGACCGCGATGGCGGCTCACTGCGCTACCGCGGTGTCGACATCGAGGATCTCGTCGGCCGCGTCTCCTTCGGCAACGTGTGGGGACTACTCGTCGACAATGAATTCAACCCGGGCCTTCCCCCAGCCGAGCCCTATCCGATCCCGGTTCATTCCGGAGACGTCCGCGTCGATGTCCAGTCCGCGATCGCGATGCTCGCCCCTGCCTGGGGCCTGAAGCCACTGCTCGACGTCGATGACGACACCGCCCGGGAAAACCTCGCGCACTGCTCGGTGATGGCGATGTCCTTCGTCGCCCAGAGTGCCCGCGGCCTCGGCGTGCCGATGGTGCCGCAATCGGAGATCGATCGAGCCCGGACCATCGTCGAGCGGTTCATGGTCCGCTGGCGGGGCGAGCCTGACCCCAAGCACACACAGGCCGTCGACGCCTACTTCGTCTCCGCCGCCGAGCACGGCATGAATGCCTCGACGTTCACCTCCCGCGTCATCGCCTCCACCGGCGCTGATGTTGCCGCAGCGATCTCCGGCGCGATCGGTGCGATGAGCGGGCCGCTTCACGGCGGTGCGCCCTCCCGGGTTCTCGGGATGATCGAGGAGATCGAGCGGACCGGCGATGCCCCCGGCTACGTCCGCGGTGTCCTCGACTCCGGCAAGCGACTCATGGGCTTCGGCCATCGCGTGTACCGCGCCGAGGATCCACGCGCCCGAGTCCTGCGACGCACAGCTCGCGAGCTCGACGCCCCCCGATACGAGGTGGCCGTGGCCCTCGAGCAGGCCGCGCTGGAGGAGTTGCGCAATCGGCGCCCCGACCGCGTCCTGGAGACCAACGTGGAGTTCTGGGCCGCGATCGTGCTCGACTTCGCCGAGGTGCCCCCGGAGATGTTCACCTCCATGTTCACCTGCGCCCGACTCGCCGGGTGGAGCGCGCACATCCTCGAGCAGAAGAAGACCGGTCGATTGATCCGCCCGACAGCGAAATATGTCGGGCCACGCCCCCGTCGACCCGAGCAGGTCCCCGGCTGGGATGCCGAGATGGTCGCGCCCAGCGGCTACGGCCCACTGCCCGGCTCGACCGGGTCGCGGGAGTGACAGCACCACCCCCTAGCCTTGGTCCGTGAGCAACGACATCACTATCCCCGCAGACCTTCTCCCCCTCGACGGCCGCTTCGGCGCGGGCCCGTCCAAGGTTCGTCGCGAACAGGTCACCGGCCTGCTCGACGTCGCCACCACCTACCTCGGCACCTCACACCGGCAAAAGACGGTGAAGTCCCAGGTGGGGCGCCTGCGTGAAGGCCTCGCCTCCTTGTTCTCCCTCCCCGAGGGATACGAGGTTGTCCTCGGCAACGGCGGCTCGACGGCCTTCTGGGATATCGCGACCTTCGGCCTGATCCGCGATCGCGCACAGTTCCTCTCCTTTGGGGAGTTCGGGGCGAAGTTCGCCAAGGCCGCGAAGATCGCCCCGCACCTCGGTGACCAGAGCATCGTCACCGCCGAACCCGGCGATGCCCCTGCCTTCGCTCCCGAGCCCGGCATCGACGCCTACGCCACTCCCCACAACGAGACTTCGACCGGTGTCGCCATTCCCCCGAAGCGCCCGGTGGGAACGGACGCGGGAGCCCTCCACCTCGTCGATGCCACCTCGGGTGCCGGCGGCCTCGCCGTCGATATCGCCGAGACGGACACCTACTACTTCGCACCCCAGAAGAGCTTCGGCTCCGACGGCGGCCTGTGGTTCGCGCTCATGTCGCCGGCCGCCATCGAGCGTTCTGCTGCGATCGCGGAGTCCGGCCGGTGGACTCCCGCTTTCCTCGATCTGCAGATCGCAATCGAGAATTCCCGCCTCGATCAGACCTACAACACCCCCGCCCTCGCCACGATCTTCCTCATGGCCGAGCAGGTCGATTGGTTCAACTCCCAGGGTGGACTCGACTGGTGCGTGTCGCGCACGAACGAATCCTCAGGAGTGCTCTACGACTGGGCGCAGGCTCGCGACTTCGCGACACCGTTCGTCACCGATCCCGCAAAGCGTTCCGGCGTGGTCGCCACGATCGATCTCGATGATTCGATCGACGCCACGAGCGTGACGAAGGCGCTGCGCGCCAACGGCATCGTCGACACTGAGCCCTACCGGAAGTTGGGCCGCAACCAGTTGCGCATCGCGGTGTTCCCGGCCGTCGAACCTGATGACGTGCGCGCTCTCACCCGATGCATCGACTACGTCGTCGAGCAGGTGCAGTGATCATGCTGAGGTCGCTCTGACTACCGACCTGCACGCTCCGGTCCGACCGGTGCGCGACCGCCGCACCTTCCTCTCCTATGCCCAAATGGGCATGTTCGGGTGGTTCCTCTACACCCTCGGTCCCTCGATGGCGTTCCTGCGCGATGAGACCGGAATGAGCCGCACCATGTCATCGCTGTATCCGGTCGTCGCCTCGGTCGGCGGCATCATCGCGGGCCTTCTCGTGGCGACGATCGTGCGCCACTTCGGTCGCGGCTGGTTGCTCCGCGGTGGCTCGATCAGCCTCGCCCTCGGCATCAGCCTGTTCATCTCCGGCGGGCCCTTCGCCGTCACCATCGCCGGGCCCTTCTTCTCCGCCGCGGCTGGCGCTGGATGCGTGGTGGGCGTCAGCGCATTCCTCTCCTCCCAGCAGCGCGCTGCCGGAGACGCGGCCATCACCGAGGCCAATACCGTCGCCGCCGGATTCGGCATCCTGGGTCCGCTAGCCCTCGGAGCAGCCGCTACCTGGCTCGGCGGTTGGCGATTCTCGCTCCTCCTGCTCGTGATCTCCCTGATCGTCCTGGAGATCGTTCGAGGCCGTGACCTGTCGGCCTATCGCATCGACGATGTCGTGCGTGACGACGCCGATGGCCATCGGCCGCCCCTCCCCACCCTCACCTGGTGGGCCATGCTCACCCTGGTGTTCACCAGCGCGATCGAAATGGCGTACATCTTCTGGGCCACCGACCTGCTGGCTACCCGATCATCGTGGGAGACCGCCGCAGCGGCGGCCGGGTTGTCCGCGTTGCTGCTCGGCCTGTTCATCGGGCGCGCCGGGGGCTCTTGGCTCGTGGAGCGGCTCGACGCCGAGCGGACCCTGCTGTTCGCCCTCATCGTGCTCGGCGCGGGTTTCGTTCTCACCTGGGTCTGGCCGATCCCCTGGGTGATCCTGATCGGCCTGTTCGTCGTCGGCGCCGGGATCAGCGTGCAATTCCCCCTCGGCATGGCTCGGGTCATGCGCGCTTCCTCCGGTCAGTCGGACAAGGCCGCCGGCATCGCCAGTTCCGGGGTCGGGGTGGCCGGAGCCCTCGTTCCCTTCGGCCTGGCTGTCCTCGCGGACAGCATCGGGGTGCACCTGGCGTTCCTTGCGGTGCCTGCCCTCATCGCGATCTCGATTCTGCTGCTGCGCGCCAAGCCCGTCGCAGCATCCGCGTTCAGCGATTCACCAGCGCCGCGATAACCCCCGCGGTCACCAGACCGATCAGCACACCGAGGGTGACGGCGCGACGAACCCGTGGGGACACACCAGCCAGCGTAGGCGGCGCTACCGTGGACCACGTGGCCGACCATGCACCCGAGGGCACCCCGGAGCGCTCCGCCGTCGATCGGGTGCGACTCGACCCTCGGCTGCGCACGCGCGACGACACTGGGCTCACTGCGACGCTGGCAGGGACACTGGCCTGGGCCGTCGCCTGGATCATCCTCACCCTCGCCGGGAACGACGACGAGACCACCGACTTCTGGCGGTGGGTGTGCGCGATCG